>JAVXEO010000072.1:0-10085 GCA_036658435.1 Acetivibrio sp. | reverse complement strand
GAAGGAACGGAAGTTCCTGTTTGGAGAAAAAACAATGTGTAGTTTTGAAGGTATCTATATAGGAGAGATATAAAGAGACAAGAGCATATTTTGTCTCTTTTTTGTGTAGTATACATTGTATTAATATGAAATCACACAATTAAGGAAATATAGGAAGAATTATATTGATAAAAAAGAAAATATTTGCAAACTATAATAAATATAATATTTTTTCAATATAGTTTGTATTTTGAAGTCAAATATATTATAATAGAAGATATATTATAGGTTATGAACAATATTTTAGCATATTGGAGGAATAAATATGGAAACAGGGATTTTATTAGAGAGCGGAACCAATGAACTGGAAATACTTGAATTTAGGGTAGGCAATAACTATTATGGTATCAATGTTGCGAAGATAAAAGAAATACTGCCGTATCAAAGCCCAACGCCAATTCCCAATGCACATGAGTGTATAGAAGGAATTTTCATGCCAAGAGATGAGATTATTTCTATTATAGATTTAAAGAAGTGTTTACACCTAAATTATACCTCTGAAAACAATTCGGATATGTTTATTGTAACAAATTTCAATAAGCTAAATACGGCATTTCATGTACATGGTGTAATTGGAATACATAGGGTTTCCTGGGAAGACATTGTAAAACCGGATGCTACCATTAATGCAGAGGAAAATGGTGTAGCAACAGGAATTATTCGTCTGGATAAAAAGTTAATCGTTATTTTAGATTTTGAAAAGATTGTTTCTGACATTAGTCCGGAAACCGGATTGAGAACTTCGGATATTGATAGAATGGGTGCTCGGGGAAGAAATAATTCACCAATTTTAATTGCAGAGGATTCTCAATTACTCATTAAGCTCATATCAGATTGCCTTACAAAAGCCGGATACAATAACTTGACTTTAACAATGAATGGTATGGAAGCATGGAATAAACTGTGTGAGTTTAAAGGCGAGGGAAAATTAAAAGAAAAAGTGGAATGTATTATTACAGACATAGAAATGCCTCAGATGGATGGACATCGTTTAACAAAACTTATCAAGTCAGACAATGAAATGCAGAATATTCCGGTTATTATTTTCTCCTCTTTAGTAAATGAAGAAATGAGAAGAAAAGGTGAAAGCCTTGGAGCCGATGCGCAATTATCAAAACCTGAGATAGGATCTTTAGTTAAGAAAATTGATGAGTTAATAGGTAACGAAGCATAGAATAAATAACAGAAAAATATCTCAATTTGAAAAAATCGAGGTATTTTTCTGCTTTAGAAAACAATATCGTAAGCACTTACTTGTTAAATTTGTATGATTATGATAAAATAATGATAAGACTATTAGAAAGGAAGGGTATTATTATGAAGAACGAAGAAGAATCTTATTTAGATAATTTACTTGAAAACATTGCAAAGAATTCTGAAAATGCACATAGCAATTTTTTAAATAATGATGCCGACTCTTTTCAAGTAGAGAAGGATATGTTCGATGCCATTGACTTAAATAATATGGAAGATTTTTCTTTTGAGTTAGAGGATGACTTTGACTTTGATTTAGATGAAATGGATGACTTTTCTGATATAGAAGAAGATATGAAAGCATTGAATTCGATGGAGAGTTTAAAAAACCAGAAATATGAGGACACTACTACTCTTTTAGAAAAAAAACAGATAGGGGAACCGGAAATCGAAGAGGAACCGGAGATCGAAAAGGAACCGGAGATCGAAAAGGAACCGGAGATCGAAAAGGAACCGAAGATCGAAGAGGAACCGAAGATCGAAGAGGAACCGAAGATCGAAGAGGAACCGGAGATTGAAAAGGAACCGGAAATCGAAGAGGAACTCATAGAAAAAATAGAAATACCAATAAAGGAAGAATCAAATAAAATGAAGAATACAGAACAACAGGAAGAAAGTTTATTTGAAGATAATCTTATAGATTCCTTATTAGAAGAATATCCGGATGAAAAAGAATCCAATGATCCTATGGGAGATGTGGAGGATTTATTAGATATGCTTTCCCAAGGGGAAGAAGCTGTGGAAGAGGTGAAAAATGTTGGAGAAGAAGACATTTTTTCAATGGACTCCATTGGGGAAGACTTTCCAGAAGAATTAGTAGAGGATGAGGACTCCTCTTTATTGAAAGACGAATCCGATTTTATCATGATGGAAGATACGGATTTAGAGGAACAGCCAAAAAAGAATAAAAAAAGTTTTTTATTGCGTATTTTTGGAAATGTACATGACGAAAAAGCAAAGGTTAAGAAAAAACAAGAACCTACGGATGCAGATGGAAATCCTATCATTAAGGTAAAGAAAACAAAAGAAGAAATTAAAGCAGAAAAAGCCATTAAGAAAAAAGAACAGGATGAACTTAAAAAAGAAAAAGCAGAAAGAAAAAAAGAAACCAATGCTATAAAAACAGCACAAAAGAAAGAAAATGCAGCTGCAAAGAAAGAAAAAGCAGCTAGTAAGATAGTGGTAGAAGAAGTAGATGAAGGACGCATTAATCGTATTGGTGCCGTTATTGTTTTTGCATTTTTTGGTATGCTTGCTGCTTTTATTATTTTAGGTACGGATGGTTTTTCTTACTCAAAAAGCATAAAAATGGCGACAGAATATTTTGGAAACCAGAAGTACAACAATGCTTATGAGGAAGTAAGGGGAATGGAAGTTAAAGAAAAAGATTATGAAATCTATGATAAAATTATGACCGTTATGTTTGTAAATAAGCAGCTTAATTCTTATAATAATTATTATAACATGGAAATGTATCCGGAGGCTTTGGATTCTTTATTAAAGGGTCTTAAAAGGTATGATGAATACTTATCTATTGCAAAGGAACTCGGAATTAAGAGTGATTTAGATTATGTAAGAAATCAGATTCTGGGGGAATTGAACTCTATATTTGAACTAAATGAAAAGAATTCTTATAACATAATAGAAAGCAATAATCAAGAAGATTATAGCCAAAAAGTTGTACAGGCTGCATCCTCAAAATAAAAAGTAGCGACTTAGGAAAGGCATGGTTATTTATATGATAGCGATTGTTGATTATGATGCAGGAAACCTGAAAAGCGTAGAAAAAGCGTTAAAGCATTTGGGACAAGAGGGAATAATAACAAGGGATAGAGAAAAAATTTTACAAGCAGATAAAGTTATTTTACCGGGAGTTGGCTCTTTTGGTGATGCAATGGAAAAATTGCATAAATATGATTTGGTAAACACCTTAAAAAATGTGGTGGAAAAAGAAATTCCTTTTTTGGGTATCTGTCTTGGCATGCAATTATTGTTTGAGTCAAGTGAGGAATGCCTTGGTATAAAAGGACTTGAAATTTTAAATGGAAAAATTTTAAAAATACCTTCCCAGGATGGCTTGAAAATACCACATATGGGTTGGAACTCTCTTTCTATAAAGCCGGGAACCAGACTATTTTCAGAAATTGAAGATAATTCCTATGTATACTTTGTACATTCTTATTACCTTCATACAGAAAAAGAATCCATAGTGGCAGCGACCACAGATTATTCGGTTAATATTCATGCAGCCATTGAATATAAAAATGTTTTTGCATGCCAGTTTCATCCAGAAAAGAGCGGAGATGTAGGACTTAAGATTTTAAAAAATTTTGCGGCATTATAAAAGGATGACAAGGAGGAAGAACTATGTTTACGAAAAGAGTCATCCCTTGTTTGGATGTACACAATGGAAGAGTGGTAAAAGGTGTTAATTTTACGAATTTAAAAGATGCAGGAGATCCAGTACAAATAGCGGCGGCCTATGACGAAGCCGGAGCGGACGAACTTGTATTTTTAGATATTTCAGCATCTTCCGATGCCAGAGAGATTAAACTAGACATGGTAAGACGCGTTGCAGAAACCATATTTATTCCTTTCACGGTAGGAGGAGGAATACGAAGCGTGGAGGATTTTAAGGTTATTTTGCGTGAGGGAGCGGACAAAATTGCAATCAACACAGCGGCAATTTTAAATCCGAACCTAATAGCTGAAGCAGCAGATAAATTCGGAAATCAATGTGTGGTTGTGGCAATTGATGCAAAACGCAGGAAAGATGGGTCTGGATGGAATATATATAAAAATGGTGGCAGGGAAGATATGGGTATTGATGCAGTAGAATGGGCAATGAAAGCGACAGAACTAGGGGCCGGTGAGATTTTACTTACCAGCATGGACTGTGATGGAACAAAAAACGGGTATGATATTCCTTTAACCAAGCTGATATCTGAAAATGTTTCAATTCCGGTTATTGCATCCGGTGGAGCCGGTAAGAAGGAACACTTTTATGAGGTGCTTACAGAAGGAAAAGCAGACGCTGTTTTGGCCGCTTCTTTATTTCATTATAAAGAAATGGAGATTATGGAATTAAAGAATTATTTATATAGTAAAAATATAAGTGTACGAAGGTAAAGGATGAAAAAATGGGAGCAATCGAAAACGACTGGTTAAATTGTATTGGTGAAGAATTTAAAAAACCATATTACAAAGAACTGTATCAATATGTAAAAAGTGAATATGCATCCTCTACGGTTTATCCACCTGCAGAGGACATTTTTAATGCCTTTCATTTTACACCCTTAAGCAAAATAAAGGTAATGATTCTTGGACAAGATCCTTACCATAATGAAAATCAGGCACATGGACTTAGCTTTTCTGTATTGCCGGAACAAAAAGAAATTCCGCCTTCTTTGCAAAATATTTATAAAGAACTGAAGGAAGACTGTGGATGCAGCATTCCTAATAATGGATATCTTAAGAAGTGGGCAGAACAGGGAGTACTGATGCTCAACACGGTTTTAACAGTAAGGGCACATCAGGCAAATTCTCACCAGGGTCATGGATGGGAAACCTTTACCGATGCAGTAATACAGGCTGTCAATGCGCAGGATCGTCCCATTGTATATTTACTTTGGGGAAGACCGGCTCAAAATAAAATACCTATGCTTACAAACTCAAAACATTTTATACTTAAGGCACCACATCCTAGTCCACTATCTGCGTACAGGGGATTTTTTGGATGTCATCATTTTAGTCAGACCAATGAATTTCTTATTCAAAATGGAATAGATCCCATTGACTGGCAAATAGAAAATATCGAATAAAGCAGAACTAGTATAAAAAAGCGTTCTTCCTTCGAAGGGTAGTCATCGAAAGAAGAACGCGTTTTAATGTAATAGGAAAGTGCTCCTATTACATTAAAACGCTCCGCTGTGGGTGCGCACGCCGCGCTAAGGAACATGCTTTGGCGCGAGAGTCTGCAAAGCAGACTCTTTATCCATTTCTATTATTTTTTTAAATTTTTTCCAGCGGTAGAGAGCATTAATTTAATACGATTTAACTGATTTACTTCACTGGCACCGGGATCGTAGTCAATGGCAACAATGTTGGAAGTCGGAAATTCTCTTCGAAGTTCCTTGATGACGCCTTTTCCAACCACATGATTTGGAAGACATCCAAATGGTTGTACACAAACAATATTTGCAACACCGGAATGTATCAGCTCTATCATTTCACCGGTTAAGAACCAGCCTTCTCCGGTTTGGTTACCACAGGATACCAAGGGGCTGGCATATTCGGCTAACTTTGATATGGGTACAGGTGGTTCAAAGCGTTTACTTTCTTCAAGGGCTTTTTTTGCATTCTTTCGATATAAATCAAGGAAGCGAATCACGTAATTATTGATTTTTGCAGATTTTTTACTCTTTCCAAGATACTCTGCTTTAAAGTTTGTATTGTAACAACAATACATGAAAAAATCAATTAAATCAGGGCAAACGGCTTCCGCCCCTTCCGATTCCAATAAATCAACAATGTGATTGTTAGCAGCAGGAAGAAATTTAACAAGAATTTCACCTACAATTCCCACCTTAGGTTTTTTAAGATCACAAAGAGGAAGAGAATCAAAGTCTTTGATTATTTCCTGGACATTTTTTTTGAAAGTATGGAGATTTCCTTTTTGCACATCCAGAATACATTTTTCCTTCCATTTTTCATGAAGAGCATTTGCTGAGCCTGGTTCTTTTTCATAAGGCCTGGTTTTATAGAGAACTTTCATAAAAATATCTCCATAAACCAAAGATTGAACAGCACGGTTAATTAGGTTTACACTAATCTTAAATCCCGGATTGGTTTCCACACCGGCACTTAATGAAATAACCGGTATTTGTGGCATTCCAGCCTTTTCCAGGGCCCGTCGAATAAATCCTATGTAGTTGGTAGCACGGCAGCCACCTCCGGTTTGAGAAATGATAACGGCAGTTTTATTTAAATCATAAGTACCGGAAAGCAATGCTTCCATAATCTGTCCAACTACAATCAGAGAAGGAAAACAAGCATCGTTGTTTACATATTTAAGACCCACATCTACAGAAGAACGATGATCACCTGGTAAAACTTCAAGATGATAACCACAGGAAGAAAGAGCCGGCAGTAAAATATCAAAATGAATAGGTGACATCTGGGGACAGAGAATGGTGTATTCTTTACGCATTTTTTTAGTAAATACAACTCTATGATGTGCCGTATCGGTATTGGGTTTAAAGGTTACCTGTTTTGCATCCCGTTCTTTAACCGCAGAAAGAAGAGAACGGATACGAATTCTTGCAGCACCTAAATTATTTACTTCATCTATTTTTAATACGGTATAAACTTTGCCCGACTTTACTAAAATATCACTTACTTGATCCGTAGTGACGGCATCCAGTCCACATCCAAAGGAGTTAAGCTGAATTAATTCCAGACAGTCCTTGGTACGAACATAGGAAGCTGCCTTATAAAGACGGGAGTGATACATCCATTGGTCCATAGCAATGGTTGGACGGTCAACACAACCAAGATGGCTGACACTGTCTTCTGTAAGTACGGCAACACCATAAGACGTAATCAGTTCGGGAATACCATGGTTGATTTCAGAGTCAACATGGTAAGGACGTCCGGCGAGAACAATGCCTTTCATATGATTTGCTTCAAGAAAAGCAATGGTTTCTTCTCCCTTTTTTTCAATATCTTCTCGCGCCTGCTGCATTTCAATCCATGCCTCATGACAAGCTGCTCGAACCTCAGATTCAGGAATACTATTTTCTGATTTAAAAAATTCAATAAGGCGTGTGGTTGCAATTTCTTCAGATTCCAAGGATAAAAATGGATTCTGATATGTAATCTTGTTGGAAATCAGTTCCTCTATATTATTTTTAATATTTTCTCCATAAGAAGTAACGATAGGACAGTTATAGTGGTTGTTGGCATGAGGAATTTCCAAACGCTCATAGGGAATGCATGGATAAAAAATATAGTTAAGTCCCTGATGAAGCAGCCACATAATATGACCATGTACCAGCTTTGCTGGGTAACATTCGGACTCACTTGGAATAGATTCAATGCCAAGTTCATAAATCTTATGATTGGATTCCGGGGATAAAATTACAGAATATCCCAGATTTGTAAAAAAGGTATACCAAAATGGATAATTTTCATAAATATTAAGAACACGGGGAATCCCAATTTTCCCACGATAGGCTTTTCCAAGTTCTAATGGTTCATAACTAAAAAGTCGTTTTTTCTTATAATCAAAAAGATTTGGTATATTTTCATTTTTCTTTTCTTTTCCAAGACCACGTTCACAACGATTGCCAGAAATAAACTGGCGTCCGCCGGTAAAACGGTTTATCGTCAAAAGGCAACTGTTTGTACAGCCTTTACAGTGGGCCATAGAAGTTTCAAAGCGAAGGGCATTGATTTGTTCTATGGAGAGCATGGTAGTAGGGAGAGAGGCATCATAATGGTTTCTGGCAATTAATGCTGCACCAAAGGCACCCATAATACCGGCAATATCCGGTCGAATGGCTTCACAACCGGATATTCTTTCAAAACTTCGAAGTACAGCATCATTATAAAAAGTACCGCCTTGAACAACAATTTTTTTGCCTAAATCTTTTGGATCCGTTAACTTTATTACCTTTAAAAGGGCATTTTTAATTACAGAGTATGCAAGGCCTGCAGAAATGTCAGCCACACTTGCCCCTTCTTTTTGTGCCTGCTTTACTTTTGAATTCATAAAAACAGTGCATCTGGATCCTAAATCAATTGGATTTTCGGCAAACAATGCAATCTTTGCAAAATCAGCAACTTCATAGTTTAGAGATTTCGCAAAGGTTTCAATAAAAGAACCACAACCGGAAGAACAAGCTTCATTTAACTGAACGCTGTCTACGGTTTTATTTTTTATCTTAATGCATTTCATATCCTGACCGCCAATATCCAAAATACAATCAACATCCGGCTCAAAGAAAGCAGCAGCGTGATAGTGGGAAACGGTTTCTACTTCTCCTTCATCTAGAAGAAGAGCCGATTGAATCAAAGCCTCACCATATCCGGTAGAACAGGAGCGCACAATGGTAGCATTATCCGGAAGCTGTGCATAAATATCTTTAATTGCTTTTATGGCTGTTTTTAAAGGACTACCATTATTATTGCTATAAAAAGAATAAAGGAGAGAACCGTCCTCCCCAACCAAAGCCGCTTTCGTTGTTGTAGAACCGGCATCAATACCAAGAAAGCAATTGCCTTTATAGCTAGATAAATCATCCTTTACAACGGAGTGTATGGAATGTTCTTTTAGGAAAGAATCATATTCCTCAGAACTTTTAAACAACGGTTCCATGCGTGAAACTTCCATTTCTATTTGAATATTGGAAGCTAATAAATTTATTAAATCATCAATGCAGGTTACATCATCACCAATTGAGTTCATGGCGGAGCCAATAGCAGCAAAAAGGTGAGAGTGTGCCGGTGCAATAATTTGCTCTCCTTGGAGTTTTAACGTACGAATGAAGGCTCCTTTTAACTCCGTTAAAAAGTGAAGGGGGCCACCTAAAAAAGCTACATTGCCACGGATTGGCTTTCCGCAGGCAAGACCACTGATGGTCTGATTTACAACCGCTTGAAAAATAGAAGCGGATAAATCGGATTTTGTGGCACCTTCATTGATTAAAGGCTGAATATCAGATTTAGCGAAAACTCCGCAGCGGGCTGCAATAGGATAAATTGCTTTATAGTCTTTGGCATATTCATTTAATCCAGCAGCATCGGTTTTAAGCAGCGTAGCCATCTGGTCAATAAAAGAACCGGTACCACCGGCACAAATTCCATTCATTCGTTGATCAATTCCACCGGTAAAATAGATGATTTTTGCATCTTCTCCACCAAGCTCAATGGCTACATCTGTTTGAGGGGCATAATCCTCAAGAGAGGTTGCAACGGCAACGACTTCTTGAACAAAAGGAATGTTTAAATACTTTGCAATGGATAAACCACCGGAACCAGTAATCATAGGAGCAAATTCAATATTTCCCAATTGCTTTTCTGCCTGTTTTAGGATGGTACTTAAGGTATCCTGAATGTTGGCATAATGTCTTTGGTAATCGGAAAACAACACGGTATTTTCTTTATCAAGTATGGCGATTTTTACGGTTGTAGAACCGATATCAATGCCAAGCGTATTATAAGTTTTATTCATAAATTTTCAGCAAAAAGCTGTACCCCCTTTATTTGAACATACCTTTGTATTATACGACACCTCAATTTGTTGTGCAAGCAGTTTGAAAAGTTTTCATATTAAATGGAACATTTTTGTGAAAAGTGAATATACTAATAGAAAAAGTATAGGATACTATTTATGAATTTTGAATATTGTGAAGGAAAAGTACATGTCGTAAGGGAAGATGACAGCTTGTATAAAATAAGCAGAGAACATGATGTTCCACTTGCGCTTCTTATGCGTGCAAATCCATATGTAGATGTATATAATCTCCGAGTTGGCACAGAAGTTTGTATTCCGGTTATGGCAGAAAAACCGCTACGACCTAATAGACCTATTACAATGCCGGATTTACCTCTAAATATTTCAGGAGCCATTCTTTCCTATGTAGTAAAAGAAGAGGATACACTAGAAGATATTCTGGAAAAATATGGAGTGGATTTGGAAGATTTATTAAATTTTAATATTTCTACAAAAATATGGTTAAAACCGGGAACAACGTTGATTATTCCAGAAAGCGAGGAGGAGGACGAGTAGC
>JAVXEO010000071.1:0-10330 GCA_036658435.1 Acetivibrio sp. | reverse complement strand
TTATTATTCATATTAAAACCTCTTTTCAGATAAGTGATAAATTAATTTTTCTTTAGTATAGTTCTTTATTTTATTTTTTTATGTAACCTAGTCACATAAAAAAAGCAACAGAGAATATAACTCCATTGCTTTTTCCTTTTATAGCAATATTAATTTAAGATAGAAATTACGTTCTTCATTTCCTTGGCTGCAGTTTTTCCTACCATATGTTCATAACGGAAGTACATATAACCATCTACAACACCGGTATCTCTTCCATAAAGGACTTGATCCCTTAGTATCGTATTGGCTTCCGACCAACCGACATCACTATATTTTTTAGCTGCGGCTTCAGAAATTCCAGCCCGATAAGCCGCTAATCCAATGTAAAGGTTTACGGTATCACTTGTTTTTAAATTTACCCAATCATCCACAATGGTTTTATAAGGTGCTGTTTTATGAGTAAAGCTCCAATAAATCTGAGGACAAATATAATCTACGTATTCCGATGAAGACAGCCAAGTCTTAATGTCTACATAATAGCTGGAATTTGATAATAAATTGCTGATGTTTCCTGCAGGACTTATTCCAAACACACAGTCTTTATCAATATTTTTAATTGCTGCATACGTTTTCTTTACAAGAGCATTTACATTATCACGCCGCCATGTAACAATTGATTTTGCCGTAATTCCTGAAGCTTTGCACTGTGCTGCATACTCTTTGTATTCCAAAGAATCAAATCTGGAAGAATAATTTGAACCTAAGTTTGGATAAAAATAATCGTCAAAATGAATACCATCTACATCATATTTTTCAACAATTTCTTTTACCCCATTGACAATCAACTCCTGTACATCCGTGCTGGAAGGATTGTAATAAAGGGAACCATTGTAAGATAAAACATTCCTTTTTGTTGCACTTTCTTCCATCCAGATTCTGGCAGGATTATCCATGGACAGTTTTGCTGCACTGGTATTTCCTTTTGCAATACGATATGGATTCAGCCATGCATGAAATTCAAGATTTCTTTTATGTGCTGCTTCTACCATATAATAAAGTGGATCATAGGATAATGATTTCCCCTGGGTTCCGCTTGCATAATAAGACCAAGGAAAATAGTCAGAATCATACATAGCATCACCAAAGGCCCGTACCTGCACAATAACGGCATTCATTTTCATATTTACGCAATTATCAAACATAGAATCAATATAGGCTTTAAATTCTTCTTCTGAATAGTTTTTTGATTTTTCAAATTCAAGAAAGGAAATCCAAACTGCCTGCATTTCCATTTGAATATCCAATGTAATAACGGTAGCATTTCCTGCATTGTCTTCTATCATAATGCTATAAATTCCATCTTTATTTACCACAAAATTTTTCAAATCATCAATGCTTACTCCTTTGGAGTTCCACTTTTCCGATTCTATATCAAAAGAGCCTTTTAAATATCTTGCAGATTTAACTCCGGAAAGAGCATCTTCTGTCTTCAGTTTACCAAAAGCCTGCTGATTCATAACAGAATAAGAAGCATTGGCAGTAGGTCCTTCCCTATCAATCGTATGAATGTTAAAAGTCTGTATTGCGGCATTAGAAGCTTTATCTTCTACATATAGGGTATAGGTTCCGTTTTCCTTTGCTAAAAATGTAGACTCCCCCTTTTTTGAAACAGAAAGCATAGTTCCATTATCTGAAAATGCTTCTATGGTATTTTCTCCTACAAGATACTTAACTAGCTTTACACCGGAATTTTCATCCATTGCAGCCACTGTAACAAGTACATCTTTGTTTGTATAAGTTTCATCATCAAAATTAATTTCCATTGAAGGTGAGGTTTTATCAATGTTAGAAATGGCAACTTTTTTCTTAATGGAATTACCCGCCTTGTCTAAGGCATAAAAAGTATACGTTGCATTTTTCTTTACAACAACAGATACCTTGTTGTTTTTATCTAATTTTAGTATTTTACCTTTATCTTTAAAGTAACTGATTTTCTTAGCACCGGTTGCCCATTTAACCTGTTTTAAACCGGATTTATCCGTTACTTTCATAGTAATCGTAACACGATCATTGGTATACTCCGTTGTACTTAAAGTTTCTGTCATTTTAGGCTTTGTCTTGTCTTTATTTTTTACCGAAGCAACTATCGTTTCTTTTTGTATACTTGTTACGAAAAGCAAGGCAATACAAAAAATAAAAAAATATCGAAAATTTAAAATTTTATTTTGTTTTTTCATGATGTCTCCTATTATGTTTGATTTATCTGCCGGTTGGATAAGTATCAAATAATGTTACAGCCGCATTATAAATGGACTGCGCTGCCAAATATTGAAAATCAGGATCTGTAAGTTTTTTGTAATCTGAAGAATTTGATAAAAATCCAAGTTCAATTAAAATAGCAGGCACGGTATTTTTCTTTATAACTGCAAATCCAGCAGACTTCACACCTCTCTTTGACATACCCAAATCCTCAATCAATTGCGTATAAAATAAAGTGGCCATATTCTTACTGTTAAGTGCTCCAAGAGAAGCTTTATTATCCGTAGAGTGAAAAACTTCTAATCCGTTTGCTGACTTAGAACCGGCAGAATTCATATGCAGGCTTACAAATAAATCAGCTCCTATTTTATTGGCAAATTCAGCTCTTTCATCCAATCCAATATAAATATCATCATATCTGGTCCAATAGGCTTTAATGTCTGAATCCGGACTGTTAAAGAACTCTTTTGCCAATTTATAGATAATGGTATAGTTTAAATTTTTCTCAAGTGTTCCCGATTTAGATGTTCCATTGTCACGACCGCCATGTCCGGCATCTAAAACAATTATTTTGCTATAAATAGAATGTGGTGTTCCAATATCTACTCCAATAAACGCACCGCAGTCTACAATCTTATAGCCTTGTAATTTATGGGTATACACTATAATATCAGTATTTCCATCTGCATTTAATTCAGGTACTACGTTTTCAACAACTAAGGTATTATATAAAATTGGATTTTCATTAAAGTAAGTAACATAATCCCCGGGAATGGTAAGCACAAAACGATTCAGATAATATAAGTCCTCCGTTGTAATGGAATCTGCACTTATGCCTTTTGGTAAAGTCATCTTCATTTGAAATGCACTTTCCTCAATGCCTACACTGGCACTCTCAGAAAAAACAAGCTGAAACTTTTCACCGGTTTTTAAAGTATAATAATTGCAGGTAGGGTCTTTATCCATAGTTATTAGGATGGCATCCTTTTTTGTTTTGATTCTAATTCCTTTTAGATAATAACTATCTTGAAATGTTTTTGATAAATTATCAATACCGGTAAATACATTGGAAAGAACCAACTGTATTTTAGATGCATTCAGTTCTTTTACATTAATCTCAAGTTCCTGTGTTCCGATTAAGGTCAAAATGTCTGTTTTATCGGTACAGGATGCTTCCAAAGAAGAAAGGCTTGTCTGTCCATCTGTACTTGGTGAAAAAATCTGTGAAACATAGACTTTGGTTCCGGTAGTAATAAAAGTAGTTTTGGTACCTGCATTCCAAGAATAATGATATCCCAAATTAGTTGCTACAAATTCTCCCGGAACCATAATGTAACTTTTTTCATTGGCTTTGTTATAAACAATTCGAGCAGCTGTCCCCATAGTTGTAGGTACTTCATTTACAAGAGCGTCTCTGCTATCCATGGTCATTACAATAGTTACATCATTCTGGGCAATCGTAAGCTGTTTCGTTGTTTTATCATAAGAATATTCTGTGCCAATACCGGATTTAAAAACGGCGCTTGCATCTAGTAAGGTTGTATTGTCAAGAAGAATACTAGGCATACTGGCAAGTTTTATATCTATTCCATCAAAATTGACCTTTCCCTGAATTCCTTTATATACGGTCCAGTCTTTTTCATATTTAATAACAAAAGGATTTTTCATATCCGAAGCTTTTGTCGTTGAATTCCAAGTATAAGAATACCCTAAAGACTCTGCCACAAATCTTGCAGGTACATAAATCTTGGTTTTCCCATTGGAATAAAACTTAATTTTCTTAGGTGCTACATCCAGAGTTTGTTTTTTTTCATTTACGTAAGCGGTTTTACTATTCAATTTCATCTGAATAAGGATATCATTTTGTGAGATAATAAGTTCTTTGGTTTCATCATCATAGTACCATTCCACATCGAGCGCCGATTCAAATACATCCTTCAGTGGAAGCATACATGTATCATTTAATAAAATTCCAGGAGTTCCATTCAGATTGATTTTCTTGCCCTCCAGAGTCGCCCCTGCTTGTGCTCCGCTATAATTGTAGTTTTTACTGCCATAACGAATCTTTAATGCTGCTGCGTCTGCGGTTACATTTGGAAAAATCGTTAAAAATAAAAGTAAAAAAATGGATAACATGGTTTTCATTGTTCTATGTATGGAATAAAATTCAGTTTTTTTATTATTATAAAGCATAAGCACCGCACCTTTTCTTGTAAAATTCATCGTGTTTTCACATTAAGATTAACGATTAAAAGTGTTAAAAATGTGTCACATTTTGTAAAAAAACAGAACATTTTCAGGAAAGGATGATTTGTTTTATAATGAAAAAAGAATCTTTACTTTATTAAAATCAGGAACGAACGAATCCTTCATACTATTTTTTTATAATGTGGAACGATAATATACTGGCCAATATAAAGTGTGTCATCCATATGATTGCTTAATTTAATCTCTTCAATCAACTCATTTACATTATAATACTCCACCGTATAATAGGAACTGGCAATATCCCAGAGGGTATCACCCTCCTTAATTTGAATGATCTCTACACATTTTTTTGAATTCCTGCAATCGGAAGCTGTAACCTTTTTTGCATTACAGTATATTCCCAGGAAAATAGCAATACCAATAAGTATTCCAATAAAAGATAATATAAATTTTGCTGTTAATTGTTTACTTTTCATACAGATACCTCCAACGAATATTCAGCGCACTATCAAATGCGAACAAGTGTTTTCTATTTCTATATTATATCGAACATACTTTCTATTGTCAATGTATTTTTTCGAATTTTTGTTCGGAAAATGTGTTTGCTTTTTTAATAATGTGTGTTACAATGTCTATGATAAGGAGGTTGTTTTATGGGATATGGAAAAATAAGTATAAAGCAAAAAGAAATTTTAGAATATATAAAGAATGAAATCTTAAGTAAGGGATATCCACCTGCAGTTCGTGAAATTTGTGAAGCGGTACATTTAAAATCAACATCTTCGGTACATTCGCATTTAGAAACTTTGGAAAAAAATGGATATCTTCGCCGGGATCCTACAAAGCCTCGTGCAATAGAGATTGTCGATGACGGTTTTAACATGACTCGTCGGGAAATGGTAAATATTCCAATTATTGGGACCGTTACAGCAGGGCAGCCTATTTTAGCGGTAGAAAACATTGAGGGATACTTTCCTCTTCTTTCAGAAGATGTTCCAAAAGGAGAAGCCTTTATGTTAAAGGTAAAAGGAGAAAGTATGATAAATGCAGGGATTCTGGATGGGGACCGCATTTTAATAGAACGTCAGTCTACCGCCAGAAATGGAGATATGGTGGTTGCATTAATCAATGATTCCGTTACTGTGAAAACATTTTATAAAGAGAACGGACACTTTCGTCTGCAACCAGAAAATGATACCATGGAACCTATTATTGTTGGAGAACTTGAAATTCTAGGTAAAGTAAGAGGTCTGTTCCGTCGATACTCCTAATAAGGAATGCGGTCACTTCAGTGACCATATTCCTTAGCGTAGCGTGCGCACCCACAACGGAGCGTTTTTATACAATAGGAGCACTTTTTCTATTACATTAAAAAACCTCCCTTTCTGTGTATTGAAAGGGAGGTTTTAAATTGTGTTTGGGTCTCGTATCAAATCATACTATTTCAAATCCGATATTGTAATCGTTTTACCGTCTCTCCAAATTCGTTCTAAGTCATAGAATAAACGGTCTTCTTTTGAAAATATGTGTACAATAATGTCATTATAATCCATCAGAATCCAGCTGGAATTACGAATTCCTTCAATGGCTCTTGGTTCATAACCCAATGCAGTTAAAGAATTTTCAACATTGTCTGCAAGTGCCTGTACTTGAGAAGTGTTGGTTCCATTTGCTATAATCAGGTAGTCTGCAATAACCGAGATATCCTTGATTTCAATAATTCGGATATCCTCTCCTTTTTTATTATCCAGTGCTTCATATGCAATTTTTGCCATGTCTTGTGATTGTTTCATATATTGTTACCCCTTTCTTTCATTAGATTCTCATAATAAGTATAAGCATTTATGGTGGTGATATCAATTCCATTTTTTTCATTTTTCGAACTTTTTAAATAATGCAGGGTGTTTTTCAGTGTAATATAAATGGCTTTATCTAAATCTGTAAATGCAAGCCCTCGAATTTCAGAGAGACCTGGAATTTCTTTTCTTTCCGGTTCAATATAATCGGCAATAAATATAATTTTTTCTAAAAGAGACATTTTGGGTCGTCCCGTTGTGTGATACGTAATGGCATTTAAAATTTCTTTGTCTTCAATAAAAAACCGCGTTTTTGCATAATATGCACCTAATTTTCCATGTAGAAGAAAACTATTTTCTTCTTCTGTTTTGGAAATAGGAAGAGAAAATTCCCGGCATCGTTTTAAAATTTCATCCTCGGTAAGAGACTTTGCACAATCGTGCAATAAGCCTGCAATCCGTGCCCTTTCCATATCTTCCTTATATTTCATACTTAAACATGCTGCGGTATGGGATACTCCCATTGTATGATTAAAACGCTGCTTTGGCATTTCGTTTTCTAATATATCTTTTATTTCTGTAAAGGTTAAGTTCATGGTCTTCTCCTCCTGATATAACTTATGTTTTTTTATATAGTCATATACAGTTTTGGGGACTTTATCTGAAACATTCGTTCCCAATGAAATACTGTGGGCAATTTCATTGGATGCAATGGATAATGCCTCCATTTGAATAAAGGAAATACTTGCCTGATACTTTAAGACCAGGGCATCCCTACAGGCGATATCCTCCTCACTTGTCATAGGAAAACGCGGAGCTGACAAAATATGTGCCTGCTTAAATATTTGTTCCGGATTATGCCAGTCTTCCATATAGTGCAGCGAATCTGCACCTATAATAAAATAAAACAGGGTATCCGGACTGCTTTTTGAAAGGAACTGTAACGTATCGGAAGTATAAGAATATCCATCTCGTTCCATCTCTGCTTTTGACAATGCAAAAAAAGGATATGGCATAATAGCCAGCTTAACCATATCCATTCTTTCCTTATTGGAAGCTATCTTTTTATTTTTCTTGTGCGGCGGCTTTTTACTTGGCAAAAAAAGAACCTGTTGCAAATCGTACTGTTCATATGCCGCCTTTGCAATTGCCAAATGTCCGTTATGAATCGGGTTGAAGGTTCCCCCCATAATTCCGATTTTTTTCACAAGGCATCATTTTCCTTTTTTATTAGATTCTTTTGGAAGTTCAATTTTTTTCTTGGTTTTGGATTCCCGATATAAAACAATTTTTTTCCCGATAACTTGTACCACATCCGAATGTGTTCTTCCACCAATCATTTCTGCTATTTCTTTGGGATCGTCCAAACAATTTTTCAAAACACCTATTTTAACCAGTTCCCTGGCTTCTAAAGCTTCATCTACTGCAGAAACAATTTCAGGTGTAAGACTTGCCTTTCCAATTTGGAAAATAGGATCCATCGCCATAGCCAGTCCTTTTAAATAGGCTCTTTGCTTACTTGTCATATTTACGCCCTTCTGCCTGTATACTGTCAGGCAAATTTTTTTTATTTATAATAATCAAATTCCAGTCCATATAAACGTACGGTATCTCCTTCTTGAATGCCAAGTGCTTCTAATTCTTCTAAGATTCCATTATCTTTTAAGAATCGTTGGAAGAAATCAAATCCCTTTTCAGAATCCAGATTCGTGTATCCAAGCATTCTTTCAATTCTAGGTCCCTCTACCAAATAGACGCCTTCTTCTTTTTTCTCAACCGTATACGGTTCCTCTGAAGGAAGGATATCTTCTGGGAAAAATTCCCGTTCAAATACAATGGGTTCTTCATCCAATCCATTTAACATTTCTTTTACCGTATATAAAAGTTCTTTGATTCCACTTCCACTAACGGCAGAAATTGGAAATACTTTAATTCCCTGTGGTTCAAATTCTTCTTTCATTAAAGTAATAACGGTTTCTTCTTCTGTATTGTAAAATACATCACATTTATTAGCTCCAATGACTTGGGGTTTTTTTATTAAATCCGGATTATAACGAAAAAGTTCTTCGTTGATTGTTTTAATGTCCTGAATGGGATCTCGTCCTTCCGTAGAAGCGGCATCTACCATGTGAATAATTACCTTTGTTCGCTCTATATGCTTAAGGAACTCATGTCCTAAGCCAATACCTTCGGAAGCGCCTTCAATTAATCCCGGTATATCTGCAATTACAAAGCCATCCGTACCTTCTAAATCAACAACTCCAAGGTTGGGATTCAACGTTGTAAAATGATAATTTGCAATCTTTGGTTTTGCGTTGGTTACTCTGGAAAGAAATGTAGACTTACCAACATTAGGAAACCCAACAAGCCCTACATCTGCAATTACTTTAAGCTCCAAAGTTACGTTCAGCTCTCTTGCAGGTTTTCCGGGTTGCGCATATTTAGGAACCTGCATGGTTGGTGTTGCATAATGCTGATTTCCTTTTCCGCCTCGTCCGCCCCGAAGAATAATCTCTCGTTTATTTGTATGAGACATATCTGTAATAACTTTACCTGTCTCTGCATCTTTAATAATCGTTCCCGCTGGAACCTTAATTATCAAATCATTACCATCTGCCCCATGACAGCGACATTTTCCACCTTGCTCACCATCTTCGGCACAATATTTTCTAACATGGCGAAACTCGTTTAAAGTATTGATACCTTCCTCTACTTCAAAAATCAAATCTCCGCCACGTCCACCATCTCCGCCATCCGGACCGCCGGCAGCAACAAATAGTTCTCGTCTAAAACTAATATGTCCATCTCCGCCCTTACCGGAACGGATGTATATTTTCGCACTATCTGTAAACATCCTGTCACCTCTTAAAGAAACAAACAGCTCCAATAGCCATGCCATTGGAGCTTACAAATTGTTATTAATTATTTTGCTTCAACCGGGTAAACACTAGCTTGTTTCTTGTCTCTACCCTTTCTTTCGAATCTCAACACACCATCTGTTAATGCAAATAGTGTATCATCTCCGCCACGTCCAACGTTAGTACCTGGATGAATCTTTGTTCCACGTTGTCTGTAAAGAATGTTTCCAGCTAAAACAAACTGTCCATCAGCTCTTTTTGCACCTAATCTCTTGGATTCGGAATCTCTACCATTTTTAGTAGAACCAACTCCCTTTTTATGGGCAAAAAATTGAAGGTTCATATTTAACATCGTCTTACACCTCCTCAAGTATAAGTTAATTACAAATTTTTATATACTGTTTTCCGTAATCAGCTTCAATTCCCTCTAAACCGAGAAGAAGAGAATCTAATAACAGACGGGTTTCCTGACTTATATCCGAAACCACCTCAAATTCTATGATGCCGTCCTCCTCTTCTGTGCTTACTTGTAACACAGCCTTGGTAAACTTTTCCATTGAATTTATCGTATTTATAACCAGAACAGAAACTGCGGCACAGACAATATCTCTGCCATATTCATCATATCCTGCATGACCTTTTACAAAAAGTCCATTATAAATACCATTTACATTTCTTTTAACCGTTATCTCGATCATGATTATCCATTGATTTTTTCAATCTTAACCTGTGTAAACTGTTGTCTATGACCGTTTTTCTTGTGATATCCTGATTTTCTCTTATATCTGTAAACAATAACTTTTTTTGCTTTTCCGTCTTTTACTACGGTTGCAGAAACAGTTGCTCCGTCTACGGTTGGATTTCCAACTTTAACTTCGCCGTTGTTTACAACAAGAACTTGATCAAATGTTACAGCTTCTCCAGCTTCAACTCCAAGTTTTTCAACTTTAATGATATCGCCTTCGGCTACCTTATACTGTTTACCACCTGTTGCAATAATTGCGTACATATGGCACCTCCTATTATCATTACTCGCCAGTTATGGTGTTGCTTTCGCAACTTCGAAATGAATAGCATTTTCACCTACTCTATACCTCACTGTGCGGCACACAAAACTATTTAATCACATATCAGTAAACTTGTCAACTTATTTTCCAATTTTTTTTTATTAAATATGAACCATTTGTGATAATGTCTTTATATACCACGAGAGAAAATGTCCCACCT
>JAVXEO010000070.1:0-10372 GCA_036658435.1 Acetivibrio sp. | reverse complement strand
GATGCAGTAGTGGTGGAAACAAGAATCCCCCTGCTTTAGCTGTGGGGAGTGTCAATAGTGTGATTTTCCCTAGAAAATAATTGTTAAATAACGCTAGTTTAGCATAGTAAAGGTAAAAGGTTGGGTTAAATGTTAGATTACTATAAAACAAATGATTTTGATATACTATTTTGTTACTTTCTTGACACGTATATTATAATCCAAAAACATGGAAGGTCCCAAATCCCACCATGTTTATTTATAAGTGCTGAGAGTAAAAGTGTATCCTCTTTTTTGATTGAAGGAATTGAATTGTTAGAAAACGCCTACAATAATGAATTGTTTGATATCTTATTATCTTCTGTATATTTTAAATTTTATAAAGATTGTACTAATTTATTAGAAATCAATAAATTAGTGTTAATTAATTCTTATATTAAATTTCTTTACAATGACGATTTTATTTCATTATTAAACACTTCAAATATGTGGTCAGACTGCGTAAAACAATATAGTTTATCGAAAATTTATCCTGCACTGGATAAAACATTAAAAAATGAATTTTTAAAATATGTCTAATTATTTGATACATCATAGCCCGCAGGCGCACTCTTTTTCGGGCAAATTACTTTCCCCAAGCAATTGGGCGTAAAGATAGACATTCGTAATGGGCGTTTTGGTCTGATGGGAAATATCGGAAACCAGTTGGTTAATCTTGGATCCCACCTGCTTGCCGAATCTACGTCAAAGCACTGTAAAATCGTAATTTTTTCACTTTCCAATGCAAAAACAATGCCATTTGACAAGGCTTTATCATCCTCTACAATCAATATGTTTTTGATAAGCTCACCCTCCCTTCCATGACAACAAAACATTATCAGATATCATACCACTTTCAACTTAGATTTTCCACCATTTAAAAAAGAAAACATCATCGAAAAAACCGATGATGTTTTCTTTTTTAGAGACTTATTTTATAGCCCCTTTATAGCTAATTCCTAACAGGAGGTACTTCCATCAATCTGGCAGTCCACCGTATTTAGTTTCTTTATAAGAATAGATTCCAGCAAGGTGATACTGTTCGTCATACCGGCTACGCTTTTATTCAGGCAAAGAAGCATCTCCGGTGTTACACCCGGAATACTAATAAAGTGTTGAATTTTTGCGCCTTCGGCATTTGCAATGGCACCCAATGCAGTTTCCTCTAATGCAATCGATTCAATAAGATCATTGATCTGCTGGCGGTAGTTGTTTGTAAAAACCATGGTACGAACTTCATTGCTGGTACTGGTTGCTTTCACTCCATTTACGGCGTTTGGATTCACCGTATAGGCATAAGCTGCAGAGGCTGTATTTACAATTGGATTTGGGTTGGGAATTGCCGTTACCTTTACCTGAAAGCTAATCGTAACCATCTGTCCGGCAGGAATGGCATTGGTCAGCGTAATGGAACTTCCCGGACCTCCGGTGTAAGGTACGCTCACAGTGAGGGATCCCGGAACCAGTATGGTTCCATTTGGAATAGGGTCCGTAATGACTACCATATCCCCAGAGACATTTCCTGTATTTTTAATGGTAATATTATAGGTGATAATATCATCCACATAGGCTATGGTTTTACTGGTACTTTTGGTGAGAACCAGTCTTGCTGTGGATACCGGTGTTGTTACCGTATTGCTGTTACCGGAAGCACTGACGCCATTGGGATTTGCAGGGTCTACCGTGTAGACATACTTCACCGCTGCACTGTTTGGAACCGGATTGACAATGGGTGCTCCATCAGACAGTTTCACCTGGAAGATGATGGTTGCTGTACCACCTGCCGGGATAGGATTGGTCAGTGTAATCGACGACGTTGGATTTCCGGTAAAGGGAACACTGGCGGTTATGGAGCCCGGAACATAGGTAGTGCCTGCCGGAAGAACATCCGTTACCACGACTTGATTTGCCGGTGTATTTCCTGTATTTTTCAAAGAAAGAGTATAGGTCAGCGTATCCCCAAACTGAGCAAATGCAGGCACCACTGACTTAATAAAATTACCCTGAGAAGTCAAATCTGCATAATTAATCTTTGTAGATACCGGATTGGTACTTCCTGAGGTGCCACCGGGAACAACAGCAGAAGCAATGTTTACAATGGGATTAAAAACAGGTGCCAAAGGAGAAACCTGAACCTGCCAGGAAGCCGTTACGGTACCGTTTGCCGGCAGGGTAAGGGTAAGACCGGTGGCAGGATTCGTTCCGGTGTAAGGAACGCTCACAACAAGGTTGCCAATATAAGTGGTGCCTGCAGGCGTTGCATCCGTAAATACAACTCCAGGCAGTGGATAATTATTAGGATTAATTCCGGTAACGGTATAGGTTAAAATATCCCCCGGTTTGGCATTGGTTTTGTCAACACTTTTTTTAAATATTTCTGGTGCCGCATTGAGAATGGTATAATTCACAATGTCTCCCAGCTGAGGCGTAAACTTAATCGGAAGACTGCCGGTAGGTGGTACACTGCCACCCGGAGTCAGATTCACTGCCGATACCACTTTGGTATAATCGGCAAGGGTGCTGATGCTTCCAGGTGCCATCGCTTCCGTAATGGTATAGGTGGTTCCTGCCAAACCATATACCGTTGCATAGTTGGCCTGAATTCCGTCTGCAGCGCCGGTGGTAGTTGCCTGATCATTGGGATTTCCGGCAATGTCTAAAACAAACTGGTCTGCAGAATGGATCCGGTCTCCCACATTTTTGTAAAGGGAGACTTTGGTAACAGCAAAACCAACGGCTACCGCTTCTCTTCCATAGGTTGCAAGGGTGAGAGAGTTGGGTGCTTCTGTAGTTAGAACATACGCTGCCTGACTAGCCGATTGATTGGTGCCGGTAATGGTAACCGCTGTCGTTCCTAAGCCAGTTAATATAGGTGGATTTCCTCCTAGTGTATCAAGTAAGGCCCACGCTCCACCGGTTGTATTAAATTTCAAATATTCGGTATACTGTGGAAATGAATTGGTGCTTTCTGCATCAGCAACAACTGCTGTATAGTTTGAAACCGGATTTCCATTTGCATCCTTTACAATAATATTACTGAGTACTAACGTACTCGCTGAACCGTATGCCGGAAGAAGTGGCGTTTTCAGTGCTGTGTTTCCTAAAATTCCTGTATAGCCTGCACTTCCAAAATAAGCATATTGTACCGGTGTTGGAACGGCAGTAAATGGCACAAAAGAAGATGTCAGAGATTCTATATCAAAAGTAACCGTAGTTCCATCATTTAAAGTACCCGTTAATCCGGTTAATTTGTCTCCGGGATTCAATGTTACATTTCCAAAGTTAAACCATCCAATTCCGCCTGCACTAGGACCGGAACCGGAGGCCGCATAAGAAAAAGACATAAATAGTTCCTCCATATTTTTATTTTATTTATTTATTGACAAATCGTGGCATGAAATAAATCCAGTTTTGCCTGAAGCTGCATTTCCAGTCTGGAAATAGCATCAATCACTTTCTTTACGGATTGGTTGGTATCCAAAATCTGTTGTGGTGACGCATCCTTGTTATTTATGACTGCCATTAATTTTTCACTCTCTGCATTTAAAATATGCGCAAATGCAGCCTCTTGTGTAGCAACGGATTCAATAATATTTCCAACGGCTTCTCCCCTAGTAATCGTCCCTGGTTTGATAATTGGCATTCCCATAAAATGACCTCCTAATCTGATTGGTTATTTTTGCAAACCTAAAAGAATCAAAAGTTAACGGTTTTCTTTCCCTTTTAAATTCTATTGGTTTATTACATTATACGTAGGATAAGAACTTTGGTGAATGTTGTCGAATTATAGAGAAAAATAAATCTCCATGATAAATAGAATAGAGAACCTTTGCTTTGCATAGACTGTAGGATAAAGAATTCTTCTAAAACATGAAGTGTAAAAGTAAAAGGGGGTTTTATGAGTAAACGGCATATGTTTCCCGGAGGAAATACCAGTCAGGGATTTGTAAATTTCTTTGATGGTATTTTTCCAAACTGGGAATTCAAAAAAAAATGTTACATTTTAAAAGGCGGTCCGGGTGTAGGTAAAAACACATTTATGAAATACATAGGACAGGTTGCAGAAGAAAAAGATTTGGATGTGGAATATTTCCATTGTGCCAGCGATAGTACCAGTTTCGATGGGGTGCGAATCCCGGATTTAGGAATTGCCGTACTAGATGGGACTGCACCTCACACAATGGATCCCATTTATCCGGGTGCTTTCGATCAAATATGGAATCTTGGTGATTTTTTACAAGAAAAGAAACTTACAGAAAAAAAAGAAGAGATTGTTTATTATAATGAACAAAACCAATTTTGTTATAAAAAAACCTTTGGATATCTTCGTGCAGCCGGAGCACTTGAAAATATAAGTACCGATATTTACAAAAAATCTTTGGAAGATACCAAATTACAGACTCATGTGGAACATCTTTTTTTATCACCGCCTAAATCCGTTTCTAGCCGGATTTCTTCCTTTCGGAAATTGTTTTACAGTGCCTTTACTCCTTTGGGTCTTATTGATTATGCGCCATCCCTGCCAGCAGAAGACTTGATTTTCTATTTAGACGGTCCAGAACCCATTGGGGGAATTTATCTTAATCTTGCACTGAAGTATGCCTTGAACCATGGCTATCACGGAGAAATTTTCTATTCTCCTCTTCTTCCTGACCAGCCTTTGCATCTTGCAATAAAAGACTTAAATATGTATCTTACCACAAAAAAGCCTGCGGTCTCCACAGAAACTATCCTGCTTTCTTCCTTTACCGACACTTCCTATCTGGCAAGGGAAGAAGAACATCTAAACTTTCAAAGGCAGGAAAAAAACAAATTACTAGAGGCTGCCACTTCCTCCTTGAAAGAATCTAAAAACCTACACGATAAATTAGAGGATATTTATCATGACTGCATTGATTTTTCTTCCGTAGACGCCTATTGTGAAAAAAAGATAGGGGAAATTTTTATATAGGTGCATTTTATAGGATAAAGAGTCTGCTTTGCAGACTCTCGCGCCAAAGCATGTTCCTTAGCGCGGCGTGCGCACCCACAGCGGAGCGTTTTTATGTAATAGGAGCACTTTCCTATTACATAAAAGAGGGTTGGATATTCATAAAATATCCAACCCCTCTTTCTATTTTTCAAATTTTTCAAGATGCAGTCTCTCACAAGCTTCATCGATAACATGGATTAACTCTGAATCCGTAAGAACCGTAACCCGGCCCTGTTCATATTCCTGGTCTACCCAGGCCTTTATCATGGACACAATTTCTGCATTTTTATCAATCTGCTTTTCACCCTTTAACTTATAGTAGGTATTCATCCAATGTGCAATTCCTGCAAGTCCGGATGTATTGGATACCGCAACAAGAACGGGACGGTTTAAGAATTTCTCCGTATCGAAAATATTGTAAATTTCTTCATTTTTCAAAAGTCCATCTGCATGGATTCCTGCACGCGTTACATTAAAATTGGTGCCTACAAATGGTGTTCTGGAAGGAACTTTATATCCGATTTCTTTCTCATAATATTCTGCCAGTTCTGTAATTACCTTTGTATCCATTCCATCCAGTGTTCCCTTTAGCTGTGCATATTCAAATACCATAGCTTCTAATGGTGTATTTCCGGTACGCTCTCCTATTCCAAACAGAGAACAGTTTACACCACAACACCCGTAAAGCCATGCCGTCGTTGAGTTGGAGACCGCTTTATAAAAGTCATTGTGACCATGCCATTCTATTAATTCCGATGGAAAACCTGCATGTACCATAAGTCCATAAATAATTCCCTGCACGGAACGAGGTATCACCGCACCCGGATAATTGACGCCATATCCCATGGTGTCACAGGCTCTTACTTTAATCGGAATCTTATATTCTTCCATAAGCTTGGTAAGCTCCATACAAAATGGTATTACATATCCGTAAATATCGGCTCTCGTTATATCCTCTAAATGGCATCTTGGGCTAATTCCAATCTCCAGACAGTCACGAATGATGTTTAAATAATGATCCATGGCTTCTCTTCGGGTCATTTTCATCTTATAGAAAATATGATAATCAGAGCAGCTGACCAAAATTCCGGTTTCTTTCATTCCTATGTCTTTTACCAATTCAAAATCCTTTTTATTGGCACGAATCCAGCTGGTAACCTCCGGGAACTGGTACCCTCTTTCCATACATTTGTATACGGCATCTCGATCCTTCTTACTGTATAAGAAGAATTCACTGGCGCGTACCAAACCATTAGGTCCACCAAGCTTATGTAAATAATCAAAAATAGTTACAATCTGTTCCGTGCTATAAGGTGCTCTTGATTGTTGTCCATCACGAAATGTAGTATCCGTAATCCATATTTCATCCGGCATATGGTGTGGTACAATACGATCGTTAAATGCAATTTTAGGCACTTCATCATATGGAAATAAGTTACGAAATACATTGGGTGTATCCACGTCCACCAAGGGATACATATGTTCCTCAAGCTCTAATAAGTTCGTATGTAAATTCATTCTCACCGATCTGTTTTGCATCTTTTTTATTCCTTTCGCTTTCATAGATTAAAGTTTTACTATATAAAAATATAGGTATTATTTTAAGCAATCCCACGTATCTTGTCAAGAACCTTTTTTAAATGGTGGAAAATCTAAGTTGAAAGTGGTATGATATCTGATAATGTTTTGTTGTCATGGAAGGGAGGGTGAGCTTATCAAAAACATATTGATTGTAGAGGATGATAAAGCCTTGTCAAATGGCATTGTTTTTGCATTGGAAAGTGAAAAAATTACGATTTTACAGTGCTTTGACGTAGATTCGGCAAGAAGTGCCATGGCGGCACAAGCTTTTGATTTGATACTTCTTGACATTAATCTGCCGGATGGAAATGGTCTGAATTTTCTGAAAGAACTGCGCAAGACCCGGAACGTGCCTGTAATTTTTCTCACCGCAAAGGATTTGGAAGAGGATATTGTGGTGGGGCTTGAAATGGGTGCAGATGATTATATTACAAAGCCGTTCAGCCTTGCTGTGCTCCGGGCGAGAGTCCATACCCAGCTTCGTAAGCAGGTGGGAGCCAAAACCTATGTACAGGATGATTTTTGCTTTGATTTTGACCGCATGGAATTTTTTAAGGGAGGAAGGCCAATTGAGCTAAGTAAGACCGAACAAAGGCTTTTGAAGTTTCTGATAGACAATAAAGGCAACACCTTGCGGCGTGCCACCTTGGTTGACCGCATCTGGACGGATGGTGGGGAATATGTGGATGAAAATGCTCTCTCCGTTACGGTCAAGCGTCTGCGGGATAAATTGGAGGAAAACCCAGCCAAACCCCTGCATTTGAAAACCGTATATGGCATTGGCTACACCTGGGCGGTGATGTGATATGAACCTTTGGAAGGCCGATAAAATTATGAATCGAATGAGTAAAATGATTGACCATGCAAGGGAGGGCGAGCCCATTGAAGAGTGCTTTGACGAGAGCAAAATGTCTGCACTGGAGACCAAGCTTGCCAACTACCTTGCCATGACACAGACCAGCAGCCGACAAATAGCAGAGGAGAAAGCCAAGATTAACCAACTGGTTTCCGATATTTCCCATCAGACCAAAACGCCCATTGCGAATATCTATCTTTACGCCCAATTGCTTGGGGAAAGTAATTTGCCCGAAAAAGAGAGCGCCTGCACCCATGCGCTGTTGGCACAGGCGGACAAGCTGAATTTTCTCATTTCTGCCCTTGTCAAAACCTCACGACTGGAAAACGGCATCATTGTCCTTGCACCAAAGTATCAGCCAGTACAGCCACTTTTGGAGGAGGTGCTTGCCCAAAACAGTGCAAAGGCGGCGCAAAAGAACATTACTCTCCATGGCACTTCTACCATGGAAAGTGCCTGCTTTGATGCAAAATGGACAAATGAAGCCCTCCTAAACATAGTGGACAATGCTGTCAAATATACCCCGGTTGGTGGTGAAATTTTCATGAGCGTCACTGCCTATTCCCGCTTTTGCAGGCTTACTATTCGAGATACCGGCATGGGAATTGCCGAGGATGAACAGGCAAAAATATTTACCCGATTCTATCGTTCCAAAGAGGTACAGTGCCAGGAAGGCGTGGGAATCGGGCTGTATCTTGCCAGAGAAATTATTTCCGGGGAGGGCGGGTATATTAAGGTCGCATCCAAACCTGGCAGTGGCTCTACCTTTTCCATATTTTTGCCCTTGGAGGGCTGAAATCTTTCAAAACTGTTAGATTTGAAGATATGCCTGAAAGATTCTTGAAAGATTTGGGTGATATAGTGTGTATTGTAGCGAAACGGTACACACTATTTTTATGGAGGTTTTTAATATGACAATACTGGAAACAAAGGATTTGAAAAAAATATATGGTAAAGGCGATGCGTCGGTTCATGCCTTGGATGGTGTGAATTTGACGGTGGAAAACGGTGAATTTGTGGCGATTGTGGGCACTTCCGGCAGTGGAAAATCTACGCTTCTCCATATGCTTGGTGGGCTGGACCGACCCACAAGCGGCAGCGTTGTTGTGGACGGCAAGGAGATTTTCACCTTGAAAGATGAAGAACTCACCATTTTCCGCCGCCGTAAAATCGGTTTTGTTTTTCAAAATTATAACCTTGTGCCCACCATGAACGTATATGACAACATTATTTTACCCATTGGTCTGGACGGCAACCAGCCGGACAAAGACTATGTGGATAAAATTATTGCCGCATTGGGTCTGGAAAGTAAACTGGAAAACCTACCCGGCAATTTATCCGGAGGGCAGCAGCAACGGGCAGCAATCGCCAGGGCCCTTGCGTCCAAACCGGCCATCCTTTTAGCGGATGAACCAACGGGAAATTTGGACAGTAAAACCAGTCAGGATGTACTTAGCTTATTAAAAGTTACCGGAGACAAATTCAAGCAGACCATTGTGATGATTACCCACAACGAAGAAATTGCCCAGCTTGCCAGCCGTATCGTCCGCATTGAGGATGGTCAAATCGTAGGCGGTGATGCAAATGATTAAGGTGAATAACAAAAAGACCATTCGCAAATTGGCGGTAAGCTCTTTTCAGGCAAACAAGCTTCGGAACCTCTTTGCGGTTATTTCCATTATCCTCACTACCATTTTATTTACCGGGCTTTTCACCGTGGCAGGCAGCCTGCTTTCCTCCATGGAGGAGAGCACCATGCGGCAGGTGGGCAGCAATTTCCACGGGGGTTTTAAATATCTCACCCAGGAACAATATGACAAGCTGAAAACCCATCCCGATATCAAAAGCATCTCTTATTCCGTTGTTTTGGGCATCGCTGAAAATAAGAAGCTCGCTAAACGTCCCACGGAAATTCGTTATGCAAACGACGAAATCGAAGGGGCAGCCATGTTTTCTCTGCCCACCACGGGCAGACTGCCACAAAAGGAGGATGAGCTTGCCACGGACACCTTGGTTCTGGAACATTTGGGCATTCCGGCAAAGCTTGGGCAAAAGGTGACACTGGAGTACTCGGTGGGCGACGAAAAGCACACGGACACCTTTACGCTGGTGGGCTTTTGGCAGGGAGACAAGCTTATGTCGGCAAGTCAGGTTTGGCTGGCTCGCAATTACGTGGAAAAGCAGCTTGCAAACTATATCCCCACAGGTAACAAGGATCCTATCGGAAAAATCAATGCAGAAGTGAACTTTGCAAATTCCTTTCGCATTGAAAGTAAGCTGATTCAGGTCATCCTGGATAGCGGCTATACCCCCGATGAAATCGCTTATGGCGTTAACTGGGCCTACACCGGCAACAGAGGATCCGCTGACATGGGCACAATTTTAGGCAGTGCTATGGCTATTTTGATGATTGTACTCTGCGGATATTTAATGATTTCCAATGTATTTGCCATCAGCGTTGCCAAGGATATCCGCTTTTACGGACTGTTGAAAACCATCGGCACCACCGGCAGGCAAATCCGCTTTTTCATTCGCAGGCAGGCGATTTTACTCTGCATAATCGGCGTGCCACTGGGGTTGTTCGCCGGCTATTTCGTGGGTGCATTCCTGACACCCCTCGTGCTGTCCATACTTAACACCAACGTTATCAAAATCACGGCAAATCCACTTGCGTTCCTCTTATCTGGGTTTTTCGGGGTTTTCACGGTGGGGATTAGTATTCGGAAGCCCTCCAAAATGGCGGCGAAGGTCAGCCCCATTGAGGCCCTTCACCGCACCGACGGCGCCCAAAAATCTAGGAAAACAAGCAAAAAAAGCGGCGGTATCAAACTTTGGAGCATGGCGATGAGAAACGTGCTTCGCAACAAGAAAAAAGCGGTTTTGGTCACGGTTTCTTTGTCACTGAGTCTTATCCTTTTAAATTGCGCTTATTCTATGGCAAACAG
>JAVXEO010000069.1:8987-10967 GCA_036658435.1 Acetivibrio sp. | reverse complement strand
TAAAAACGACCGCCGCACTAAGGTTTTTGACCTAGTGCGGCGGTTTTTCTTAATTCCCTATTAATAGGATGGATATGCGGTATAAACTTCTGAAGATAAAATTCCAAAATTAGCCGTATAATCGCACATTTTAAATCCTTCCTTCTTTTTCACTACCTTATAATGCCCCTCTAATACACGACATTTATGAATCCAGATATCCTCATCTTCAAAATACTCCGGCCAATAACCTTGCGAGTATAAAAGTGTATCAATCTTTTTGTTGTCCTCCACTGATAAATCGTACAATTTATCTTTCTTGTAATTTTTAATTTGCTGAATGTCATATTTTTCCTGTGTTGTAATTTCATAGGTATTCTTATCAATAAATTGAATATCTGTTATTTCGCAGGATAATAATTGTTCATATAGTTTTTCTTTATTCTTTATAATATAGGGTTTCATTTGGGAGGCAATGGTACCATTCTTATCTAAATATCCTGCGTTTTCCATAATCGAATAATCCCCTTTTTCAAGGGCTTTTTCATAGGAAGACAAGAATTTCTGAAGTAGAATTGTAAAATAATCATAATCTATACGATAGTTGCAGTCGATCTTTCCTCCATTTTCTTCGTTATGAACATATAGTTCAATCCTTTGGTTATCACTCATGTTATCACTATCTAGTTGGTATTCTAGGCAGTATACTTCTTTTTGTTTTCGATAAATTTCATTGTAAATGTCATTTAACGAAGCGTCCACATAACTAATATCCCGATAAACTCCTCCCGTCTCATTGGCAATATTGGAAAGAATTCCTGCATCCAGTGAACTTCCAATTCCAATAATAAAAATTGGAATTTCATACATTTTTGCATAATTAATAACTTCCTCCGGAGTGGATACACTTCGATTATCCATCCCATCGGTAAATGCAATTACACATTTTGCACCAGCTTGAGAAAAGGTATTCTGCACAGCTTCAATCAGCGTATCATATAGTTTTGTTTCTCCGGATGGATAGATGCTTGCAATTTTAGAAGACAATGTGTTTTTATCTCCGGTAAATTCTTGGAGCACCGTACTCACATTATTGAACTGGGTAAATGCAATTTGGTCTCCAACACCAAATTCTACTGTATTCAAGAAATTTATCATCACTCTTTTTGCTGCTTCCATATTTTCATCCATGCTTCCACTGACATCAGCTACCATGTTTAGATTCAGGTTTTCATTTTCACTTAACTGGGTTGCTTTTATAATTTTCTTTTTTACAAAATCACTATCTTCCGCCTGTTTTTGTGATAAGAAAAATAGATTCTGATTTAATCCTTCTACAGCCACTCCACTTTCATCCGTTATACTGAAATATAATTTCACTCTTGGAAATGCAGAAATATCTTTTTGCTCTAATTGAATATGAAATCCTTCCTTTATCTCCGAAATCTCTTCTCCATATTTTATTCCTTCTTTTGCTTTGGCAATGGCCTCCGGATATTTTTTTTCTTTTGTTAATTTTTTTATAGTCTTCTTATATTTTTCCAGTTTTTCTTTTTCATCTTCCAATGCATATTCTGGATTACATTCCTCCATTTCTTCAATTTTACTTTGAATAGCAGCCGCATACTTTTTATTTTCTTCCAAAATAGCAGTCTGAAGTGTCTCTAAATTTTCTTTTAAATTACGCCGTTCTTCTTTACTAAGTTTTTCATCTGCGTCTTCAAGATAAGTTTCCAAGGCGTCCTGTTTTTCTTCTGCAATATAAGTATCCATTAGCTGTTCGTTATAGTCCGTTATCCAGTGATTCCATGCAATCTGATCTTGATAGTTAATATAATAAACCGCACCTCCGGCTAAGATACACGTCAATACTATGATTCCTGTTAACACGAAAATTTTTGTTTTGCTCTTCTTTTTTTTAGGTTTTTCATACAAACTTTGTTCCGGTTCCATTGATTGAATTTGTTCCGCTTCCATCGATTGAATTTGTTCCGGTTCCAT
>JAVXEO010000069.1:0-8887 GCA_036658435.1 Acetivibrio sp. | reverse complement strand
TTTATTTTTGTTCCACATTCTGCACAAAAAATTTCATCTTTTTTTAATTTATTTCCACAATTATGACAGTACATTATGCTTTTCTCCTTAGTTAAAATAATTGTCTATACCATTGGCCATTCCTGTAATAAGCTGCTTCTGGTAATCCAAAGATGCCATTTTTTTGTCTTCCTCCGGATTGGTCATAAAACCCATTTCAACAATCGTAACCGGTACCTGACACCAGTTTATTCCGCTCATGGTATCTGTCTGCCAAACGCCTTTGCTATTTGCTCCTGTTTCCTTTAAAATGCCCTTTAATACACAGTCAGACAGATGATACGAATCCTTATATAAAGATCCATTATATGGATTATTTTTTGTTTGGCAAATTGTCATTGCTCCATTTGTTTTGGAACTTTCTGAACCATTTGCATGGATTCGAATAAAAGCATCTGCCTCTGCTTCATTGGCCACTGCTGCCCGTTGACTGTTGCTGATATTAACATCATTGGAGTCACGTACCATAATAACTTCATAGCCTCGATTTGAAAGCTCTTTTTCTAACTTCTTAGCAACAATAAGTGTAAGTTCATATTCAGCCAGTCCACTTGTATTTCCTGCAGTTCCACCGGAAACTTTTGGCTTTGTCTTTGAAGATTTTGGTCCAATGGGTTCTGGTTCACTGTTTCCATGCCTTTGATGTCCCGCATCAATAACAATACATTTTCCAGTTATAACCGGTTCTTCTGTGGTCAAATATTGACTGGCAATATAATATTTTTTTCCATCTATTGTAACCATACTCCATTCCTTATCATAGCCAATTCGCCTGCATCTGAAATTTTTATGGCTCACCTTTTGTATTGCTCCATTCAATGACGCAGTTTCTCTGATGTTTACCTGGTCTGTTGTATATACCACCTCATCCACGATTGTAAAGTTCCTTTTGATTTCAGTTGCTCTGTTTCTTTCATTACCAGGCTTGCTTTTAGGTTTGGTTTCTTTCTTTTTCCCTTGTTTTCCCAACATAGAAGTTTCTCTTGCATATAATCCAGCTAATTCCACTTCTTTTTTCTTTTCTCCTATATTTTCCATATTTACTACTTTATTGTTTTTTTCATTTTTTGTGTTATCTGTAGTCAGCAGTAGGATTACCATAATAAACAAAATGGTTAAAGGAAAAAGGATCCAATAAAAATATTTTTTTTTCATATTTTAATACCAGGGTAACAAGTTAAGAAGCTGTCCTGAATTTTCCAGATAAGACTTTACTGATTCTATTCCTTCTTTAATGGCATCCGGTATGTAAAAGGGGATGCCTTTTGTCATGATAAAACCGGATATTATTATAAATAAAAGGGATGAAAGAAATAAGATCCAGATGTTCTTATTTCTATCAGAGATCTGTTTTTCCGGGTGTGCTGTCATTAAATAACACAATCCCAAGATATTTCCTGAACAAAAAAGTGCGACTCCGGCAAACAAATTTAAATATAGTAAAACAATGGATGCCATTATAACCGGAATCAGTGCAACACTTCGAATGGATACTAAACAGAGCATCTGCTGGTATGCCATCCGGCGTTTAAATAGGTTATTAAATGCCCATAAAATCAATGCTAAAATGCAATTTAATGCAATGGAAATAAGCAATGTTACTATTACAATTTTTGAATAAGGTACCTTCAGCCATTCCACATCAATAGCATAGTTTATCAGGGCGTTAATAGTATCGATCAGCTTTGACGAAGCTGAAAATATTTTTGATAATATAATAACAGTAAATAGGGTGGTTAAAATTGCCTGCACTCCCATAAATACAAATGCCATTGTATAATCTGCACAATTTACAAACTGTCTTCCTTGAGAGGCGGGTTCTTTCAGCACCATCATAAAAGTATGCATTGCCTTATTTAAATAGCTTTCCTTTTTTTCTTCTGCTCTTTCTCTCATTGGCGGAATTTCAGATTGATAATCTTGATTCACATTTTGGTATTCCATAGCCGGTTCTCTGTTTGGTATTTGACAGAAGCCGCATTTTCCATCTATTAATGGTTTTCCACACTTTGTACAAAATTTTTCCATAATTTTTTCTCCATTTTTAATAAGTTATAGGCTCAAAATAAACAGACTTCAGTTTCCACTCTCCATCTTCCTCTATCATTTGAAGATACAGTTCCTCATTATCTGTATAAGTATTCATGGAAGAAGTACCTGTCCACCAGTCCAAGATTGTATAAATCGCATCATAATCATAGCTTAACCTTATCTCTGCACACTTTCCATCTCCTACTATATTTGCACTTAAATTATAAAAATCTACCTGTTTAAGTCCATCTGTATCTCCTGTGGAATGCATATAATAAATAAGTTCTTCCAGGTTCTTTTTTCCATTGTCTGTGTAGTTTTTTGCATAGAAATTCTTCACCTTTTTAAACGCTTCACCATTGATTGCCACAGTGTAAATCATTTTCATATCTTTTCTTAATTGCTGTGTTATTTCTTTTTTAATTTTTTTCTCAAACTCCATAGCTGGTATGAGAATTTCCTCACTGGTGTCAAAATTTCTTACCAGCTCTTCCATATTTTCCTGTTCCAACTTTATTTCATGTCTTCCACGAAAGAGCACAGGGAGCGTATAGTAATCTACCTTTTCATCTGTTTCTGCTAAATAGCTCTTATCCAGAGACACTCCATCCAACGTAACCATAACACCTTTAGGAACCGTTATAAGATATTCATTTACTAAAAGTTCATAGCTGTCCACCTTCCAACAGTCAAATATCCCATATTTTTTTTGAGGTTGTTTTATTAAACTTATGGTAAAACTCTGTTCTACATCCGAAGCCTTCTCCTGATAAGAAATGGTAATTACACACAAGTTTCTACCATTGCTTTTTTTAGTATCGGTAATGTAAAAATTTCTGATTTCTTTTCCTTCTTGTTTTTCCATTGCCTTTATAAAATTTTTTTCAGTAAGGAAATTTGATTCTATTAAATCCATGTTCTTGTATACCGCTTTCCAATCTGCGTTCATATACTGGATAAAGTACTGTTGGGCAATGGACTCTGTATCATATTGCTTTTTCCCATAGTCATGTATGAAAATAATTAAAAAGCATAACACAGCCAGCTCCCCCAGCAAAATTATATTTCCTTTCTTCTTTTTATTTTTATCACCTTGTGGTTCTTCCTGTTCGGTTCGCACATAGGGCTGTTCCACTTTAATTGGTTCCTTTTGCTGCTTCAGTTTCGTACCACAATTTGCGCAGAAGGCTGCAGAATCATTATTTTTACTTCCACATTCTTGACAAAACATTGCATCTTTCACCTCTCCTATTAAATTGCCTTTCTAAAACTTTTTTCCGCTCTATAAATATCCTTTTTCTTTCTCATATTCTAATATAAGTGCTGCATTTGCTATTTCATATTCATTTAACAACTCCTGGTTAAATTCATCGGCTGTATACTCTGGATAATACCAGTTCTTACTTTCAAAATAGCTTTGATATTTTTCTGATTCAAAGATTCTTCCATGTCTGGCAAAGATTTCATTTCGAGCTACATTCAGTTCTTCTTTTGTATAAGCATCTAGTTCTTTTTTCATCAGATATCTATAGTTACTATCTTGAATCATATATGGATCTTCATTATTTGGATCTTCTGCTGTAGAACCTTCTACAATGGGTTTTTCTAAGATGGAGGCTACCGGTTTTTCCAAGTTTGCTTTAATTGTAAATCCTTCCATTTTAACTTCCAATGGTTCTGGTTCTTCTATTATTTCATTTGTCAATATATCTGCAATATGAAAACTTGATTTTTTACCCTGTTGGGCATCTATGTATATAAATACACCGGCACCAAAAACCAGCAAAATCAGTCCTCCCACTACGGAAATACCAAGTGTTTGTTTTATGGATTTTTTTTTCATAGAAATAAATGCACTCCTTTCCATAGGAATTATGTTTTTATTTTTTATTCCTGGTCTTCTGTTTTTGCTCCACAAAAAGCACAAAACTTAGCGTCCTCATCTAATACTTTTCCACAAGTTTTACATAAGGGTTTTTTTTGCCTACTTAATTCTTCTTTCAGTTTTTTTATCTGCTCCACTGTCTCATCAATATCCTGAAAGATTTGTGAATAATCAGGAGAGCGATTCTCTTTCAATTCCATATATTTCATTTCACCTAGCATTTTGAAATAATCAATCTTTATTTTCTCATTTTTACTAATTTCACTATTAAGGCGTGTTTGTTCCGTCAGTTCCTTTGCCTTTTGTGAAAGATTACTTCCTGCTTCGTTTACACTGTTTCCAATTATATCAAATATCGACATTTCTTCACCTTCCCCTTTTAAAGACTTACTCTGACTGTTTTTGTTTTTTTAATTTTTTTATTAAAACAATATTTGCAATAGATAATGCAAATACAAGCCATGGAGCAAAGGTCATTTTCATAACCTTCAAAATCGCCGTACTAAGACCTGCAATCAAAAGAAATAAAGAGGATAGAATACATAAAATCCAAGAAGCTATGGTTCCATATTTAAAATGTTTCTGCCGCTGTTTCAAAGTAGATACTATGTATGCTATATTTAAAATAATGCTAAGTAAACCCAATATTCCTAAAACCAGAACCACTATAGCCACTATAAAAGAATCGTTGGTATTTGAATTTAAGCTAAAAATATATCCAAAAAAAGAAAAACTAGATCCGCTATCATTTCCGTTAAAAAAATTGCTAATTCCATTCATCATAGGAATCTTCATCCAGTTAAAAAATAATAAGATGCAATTTAATCCACTGATGCCAAGTGAAATATAAAGTTTCATTTCCTTTCCCTGTCCTATACCAAAGTTTTCTTTCTGATTTTTTTTAACATTTTCTTTAATTTCCTGTCTTTCTCCACAATAAGAACAATATTTTAAATCATCGCTAATTTCTTTTCCACATTTACTACAATACATAGTCTTTCCTCCTAGTTTATTTTTCTTTTACCACAACGTAGCAGGTATATTTTTTTCCATTTACCCTTGTTGTCATCGTTGCTTTTCCTGAATTTTTACCGGTAACCTTTCCATTCTTACTAACCACAGCCACCGATGGTTTTGAACTTTTCCAGTTAGCGGTCTTACCGGTACCCTTGATTTTTAAATAAAAGGATTTCCCTTTTTCTATTGTTTTGCTTCTGTTTGAAATTTTAACTGAAGTTATTGTTGGAGTTTTCCCGATTACCGTATACGTTGCCTTTAATCCACTAAATATTTCAGCCGTAATGGTGGTGGTTCCTTTGGAAATTACCGCAACCGTTCCATTCTGGTTCACCGTTGCCACATTGGGATTGCTGCTTGAATAAGTTATAGGAATATCGGTTCTTCCACCATCCATATCCACCCTTTGTGTAAAGGAAGAACCCGTCTTTGCCTCCTTTTGGAATATAGGAAATGTCATGGTCTTGGGGCTTTCCAGCACATTGATTTCCATATTACCTTTAAAGCCACTGGTGGTGGTGACTCCTATGGAAATTCGTCCGCTTTTTTTTGCCTTAATTCGTCCTATGGAATCCACCTCTACAATGTCATTGTTACTGGACTTCCATACAATGACATCGGTTGTCTCCTTAGGCGATATACTGTAGTCTAACTGCATTTCTGTACCACTTATTATCTCCACTTCCTTTGATGTAAAAGTAAATGATGTCAACGGAATAGATAATAAGCTGGTAAATGGAATCTCATATTTCAGAGCATATTTTTGTGCTACCGTTCCCTCATAGCCTTTAATGGTTGCATTCTTGGACTTACCAATTAAGTCGCCTATAATTCTAACCACGCTATTAGGAATGGTTACAAAATATAGGTTATCACAACTCTCAAAGATTCCTCTTGCATATTCATTATTTCCTAAATAGGTAACGCTATTGGGAATGGTAATCTGCATAAGGGCATCACAATTGTAAAAAGCACCGCTTTGGATTTCTTCCAGCCCCATATTGAGTTTTACATTTTGTAGGCTGGTACAATTTATAAAGCAGGAATTGTTCAAACTTTTTACTGTAGAGGGTATTTCTATCGCAGAAAGAGAAACACAGCCTGCAAAAGCTTCGTATTCTATTTTTTCAACGCCTTCTTTAATTATTACACTTTGTAACTTAGCGCATTCCTCAAAGCAGTAATTGGAAATAAGTTCTACATTTTTCCCAATGGTTACCATAGTTAAATTATCACAACTCTCAAAGATTCCTCTTCCATATATATCATTTCCTAAATAGGTAACACTATCCGGAATGGTAATCTGCATAAGGGCATCGCAATTGTAAAAGGCACCTCTTTGGATCTCTTCCAGCCCCATATTGAGTTTTACATTTTGTAGGCTGGTACAATTTTTAAAGCAGGAATTGTTCAAGCTTTTTACTGTAGAGGGTATTTCTATCGCAGAAAGAGAAACACAGCCTGCAAAAGCTTCGTATTCTATTTTTTCAACGCCTTCTTTAATTATTACACTTTGTAACTTAGCGCATTCCTCAAAGCAGTAATTGGAAATAAGTTCTACATTTTTCCCAATGGTTACCATAGTTAAATTATCACAACTCTCAAAGATTCCTCTTCCATATATATCATTTCCTAAATAGGTAACACTATCCGGAATGGTAATCTGCATAAGGGCATCGCAATTGTAAAAGGCACATCCTTGGATCTCGTTCAGCCCATGATTTAATTCCACGCTTTGTAAATTTTCACAGTCTTTAAATGCAGAAAAATCTAATATGCTAATTGTTTTAGGGAAAATAACCGTTTCAATCAATGCATTTTCAGAAAATGAATCGGATCCTATTTTTGCTACTTTTTTTCCACCTAGTTTAGATGGAATCACAACCTTGGGCTCCCCTCCTGTATACTTAGTAATCACAACATCGTTTGTTCCATAAATGGTATCATACTGATAAAATCCGGTTGTTTTTGTTTCTGCTGCTATTGAAACCGGTTTTGTTAACAAACCTACTGCTAAAATCATAGCTGCCGCTATCATAATTTTATTAATTTTTGTTTTCTTCATTGTCTGATCCTCTCTCTACATAGTTTTTCGACATTTTCTTTTTTAAGTGTTTTCACCTCTTCAATAAAAAATGTTTGAATTGCAATGGTGAAATACAATAAATTTTATTATATACAAAACCATCCTTTCTTTTATAATTTTTATAGTATATAATGTTTCAATATAATATACCATTTTATTGATTGTAGGGTCCTTATGCAATATGGGCTTATCATTGTGCCTAATAAATTTTGCAACAATAAAAAAAGATTTGGAGGAACTATACTAATATGTCTCAATTCAGTGAAAAATTAAAAATTTTAATTGACAGCAGCGGAATGACCATTTATCATCTTGCAAAAGATTCTCAGCTTGATCGAACAACCATTCAACGATCCATTTCCGGAGAAAGACTTCCCGGTTTGCCTTTTGTAGAAAAATTGTGTGACTATTTACGCATTTCACCTATCGAAAGAAAAGGCTTACTTGAAACATATTTCATTTGTAAAATTGGGCCAAAGATTTACGCTGATAGAAAATATATCGAGGATATCATCCAACAGATTGCAGAATTACATATTCGCCAGAATTGCACGTCAGACGTAAAGAAAGAATTAATACCGGGAAACGATATTGAGGAGAACATAAAGGTTTTTTCTGGACAGTACAATGTAAAGCAGTTAATACAAGATGTCCTAGAAGATGAAGTATATAATACCCCTTCTCCTTCTATAAGCTTAACCATTCCTTTTTCTCCCTGTTATTTTTTTGATCTTTTAAAACAGCTTTATTGGGAAAGTAATGGAAAGTTTCAGATTAAACACATTATAGCCTTTAGTAAAAATCCACATATGGAAAAAAATCCAAGCACAAATTTAGAAGTATTATCTAATGTGCTTCCTTTTGCATTCTGCATGGGAAATGGATATCAGCCCCATTATTACTATTCCGCATCATATGACGCCTCCCGTTTTATTCACCCAATGCCTTTTTATTTCTTTACAGGAAAAAAACTCGTAACGGTATCGGATGATTTTAAAATGGCTATTTTATATAATAATGCCGATGTTTTGCACGTATATAAGGAACATTTTGAAACTTGTTTTTCTCATTCTTTTCAGCTTGTGGAGTTGTTAACGGAACCTTGGGAAATGATTCAGATAAGTTCTATAGAAAACATGAATTTTTATAACGCAACCCATGTTATAGAATCACAGCCATGTTTTGCAGGGTATTATACCCATGCTATGATTGATAAACATCTTCGCTTAGGGATTCCAGAAAGGGAACATTTCAGAGAACAACTATTTGTATTTTGGGACCATTTCAAGACTCTCCGCATCCAGTCATTTTTTACCATTCAAGGAATTCAAACACTGGTAGACCACGGAAGAGTCAATAATCTTCCTGCGATTTTTGCTACCCCTTTTTCAATTAAAGAACGAATTTATTTATTAACCTCCCTTTGTAGGGAAATACAAGAGGACTTATACTTTGCAAGAATTTTGGACACGAGAACACTTTCAATCTCACAGATTACGACCATACAAATTTGCAGTAACCAATCTATTTTATTTATGGCTACTACCCAGCAAGGAATCGTAAACTGTTCCATTACTGAATCTAGTATATGTAATGCGTTTTATGATTTTTTTGAAAATTTATCAGAAAGCAAGCTGCTTTATAGTAAAGAAGATACCCTTCAAATTCTCAAGGATTTTATCGAAAAACTTGACTCTATGGAAGAATAATTGTATTTGTTTTTTTAAAAAAGCATCGGTTATTGGAAACTTTATTCCAATAATCGGTGCTTTCTTTTTTTTACTGTTTTACTCTCCATATACAACGGCTGTACCGGAGGCGGTTACCAT
>JAVXEO010000068.1:0-10975 GCA_036658435.1 Acetivibrio sp. | reverse complement strand
CAAGGGTGTTGTATATGAAATAAACCCACAGGATAATTTGTCCATGGTGGCAGAATCTAGGACTCCTTATGATGCAGACAAGGATAATAAGGATAAAGAGTCTGCTTTGCAGACTCTTTATCCTACTTAAGTCAGATTAGCACTCATAGTCTTTATCTTTATCTAAAGAAGCCTCATACTCATCAAATATATAGTATAAAATTGGCGCCAGACCTACGAATTCACATCCATATTGATAGGTTCCATCCGGAAGATCTTTCTTTCTTACAATACACACCACACAGTGCAAGGTAGACTTGCTGTCTCCAAGCTGTAGCTTTGCATTAAAGTAATAGTTCAGTGGAAGAATACTTTCCGCTACAAAGCCAATCCCTGTTTTAGAGATATCCACCACCTCAATAGGTGCTTGTATATTTTCAACCTTTACATTATCCTGCTTAAATAATTCGGAAATATTCAAATATAAATCAATTTTTAATCGTTTATATCTTCTTTTCTCTTCCATATAACGTCCTCCTTTTAATTCCATTCTGATTCGTATTCATCCATTTTTATTATTTCATTCTAACATTTTTTATATATTGTTATACTATAAATATACTCTATTTCCTATATTTAAGTCAACTATACTTTATGCCTATGTGAATTTTAAAAATTACTTGCGTTTTTATACCCTCTTCCTATATAATTAAGATATTTGTGCGAAGGGAGAAATTTATATGTATCATACTATATTGTTTGATTTAGATGGAACGATTACCAATTCAAAAGAGGGGATTACAAAAAGTGTGCAATATACTTTAGCACACTTTGGAATAAGCGAACCGGATTTGGATAAGCTGGAGTGCTTTATTGGTCCTCCCCTTGAAGAATCCTTTACAAAATATTATGGTCTTCTTCCAAAAGACCTTCCAAAAGCCATGGATTTTTACCGTGAGCGCTATAAACCCATTGGTTGCTATGAAAACGAATTATATGAGGGTATTTCGGATTTGCTGTTTTGCTTAAAGCAGGCAAAAAAAACAGTGGCCCTAGCCACCTCAAAGCCCGAAGTATTTGCCCTTGAAATTTTAAAGCAACATTCTATTGTTTCTTTCTTTGATGTGGTGGTTGGCTGTGAATTAAACGGCGACCGTTCTAAAAAAGTGGATGTTATAAACGAGGTTTTTCATCGTCTTTCTTATTCTTCTTCTATGCGAAATGGTACCATTATGGTAGGTGACAGGGAGCACGATATTTTAGGTGCCAAAAGTGCTAAGATTGATTCTGTTGGTATTCGCTATGGATTTTCCAACATTGGTGAATTGGAAGCTGCCGGTGCCAATTATGTGCTCGACACCGTAGCTGATTTAAAAACATTTCTATTATCTCACTGATTTTCTTAAAAAATACATAAAAATATCTATGTTTCATTTGATTTCAAATAAACATAGATATTTTTATTATACCGATCGAAGTACTTCAACTCTCGTTATCTTGTTATTATGCATCTTTGCAATACGAAGGGCCAGACCATCATGGTCATAATACGCAACCGCCCCAGTTGCAATGTTAATTTTCTCATTCTCCAGCATTCTGGTGATGACTTCTCCCAAGGTATCCTTGTCGTCTTCCGGTATATGAATATGGGATAGTGTATTTGCCAGTCTTATGGATAGGCTTGCACGGAAAATAATCTTTTCTGTCTCGTCAAAATTGCAAAACAAATATTTTCTGGTTGCAAATAAGGCTGCAATGGTAATTACCCCAAGTAAGGTATCCACTGCATTCAAATGTTCTGCTACCATCTGTCTGGCAGTAGCAAACAGCAGTACTTCAATCACCGTACTGGGTGTATGTTTGCTAAGCATCTTCACAAATTCAACCCCCACTGCCAGGCTTAGTGCCTGGGCCAGGATTTCATTCATTATACCGGTGCTGTAATTTCCCTTATATAGTGTAGGGTCAAAAAGTCCTACCATGAATTTCACTGAAAATAGTCCTATTGCAATTACCAGCAAAAATGTAACAAATAGTTCCACGTAACCTGCAACCTGATTTACCTTGGATTGTAAATAATTCTTCACGCGGTTCTTTCTCCTTTATCATAATGTATTGGCTCTGTCCCTTACGTTTTTACTAAAATTAATTATTTTATGATCATACTCTTTATTCATAAAAGAAGAAGTAATCATAAAATCCGCCGTTGCCTTATTGTTTGCCATTGGAATATCATAGACCTGGGCAATACGCAGCAACGCTTTTACGTCTGGATCATGTGGCTGTGCCTCTAGGGGATCGGAAAAAAAGATTACAAAATCTACTTTTCCTTCCACTATTTTTGCACCAATTTGCTGGTCTCCACCAAGTGGACCGCTATTATAGCCTTTTACCGGTAACCCGGTCTGGTCCGTAATCATTCTTGCTGTGGTTCCCGTTCCACATAAAAAATGTTTCTTTAAGATTTCTTTATTTTTATCACACCACTCAATTAACTGTGGTTTCTTACTATCATGTGCAATCAAAGCAATGTTTTTTTGTCTTTGAATGGTTAATGTGACAAAGTCTTCATTCATACTTTTTCCTCCATTTTTTATCGGTCTGGTAAAATTCTAACATTTTCAGTAACACAATGCAAGGGTTCTACATAGAATACAATGTAAATATTTTTAGGAGGCAATAACATGAGCGATTTAGCAGCAACAAACTGTGGATGTGGATGTGGATGTAGTGAAGGAGGAAACTCCGGTGGCGGATTAGGCGGAGGCAGCTGTCTTTGGATTATTCTTTTATTATGCGTTTGCGGCGGCGGTAACATGGGCGGCGGCGGATGCGGCGGCGGTTGTGGCACCGGTTGCAGCTCCGGTTGTGGCGGCGGTGAAGGCGGCAGCATGATTTGGATTATTTTAATTCTTTGTCTTTGTGGGGGAAATGGTGGAGGCTTCTGCTAATCACCTTCCTTGGGAGTGCTTATGCACTCCCTTTTTCTTTGCCCTTTATTCCCTGTCTTTACAATTGCAGCTCTCGCATTCTAAATCCACCTCATATATGGTAGTATCCTCAATAACAAGCTTTGTCTTTCCTATATTTTTATTGGTTGCTTTTCTCTCCATGTCAAAACCTTTTTTACAGTTTCCATTTTCCTGAAAACAATTTGTCATATATTTTTACCTTTTTCTTTCTTTTCTAACAATATATGACAAATTTTTTATTTTGTTTCGGGAATTTTGCTAATTTTTGTAGAAATTTTTTATATATTGCATTTTAGAAGTCATATTTTCAAAAAGCATATCCACCAAGGTAAGGGCGGCCATAGATTCCACTACCACCACTGCCCGGGGTGCAATAATAGGGTCATGACGGCCTTTTATATTTATCTCCGTCTCTTCCAATGACTTTGTCAGTGTTTTTTGTGTGATTCCAATGGATGGTGTTGGTTTAAATGCCCCACGAAAAACAATTTCTGTTCCATCACTTATGCCGCCTAATATTCCACCTGCATTATTGCTTGCCTTGGAAACCGTTTCTTTTCCTGTTTTTATAAAAGAATCATTGTTTTGCAGCCCTGTCATTTCGGAAGCTCGGAACCCCGCACCAATCTCAAATCCTTTTACGGCTCCAATGGAAAGAATCGCTTTACCCAGGTTTGCATCTAGTTTTTCAAATACCGGCTCTCCTACCCCAGCGGGCATTCCTGAAATAATACACTCCACTACACCACCTATGGAATCTTTTTGCTCCATCATTTGCTTTACATATTCTTCTGCAGCCAATGAAGCTTCCAGATCCGGCATATAAAAGGGGCTTTTTTCAATATTTTCTTTTTTGCACCTTGTATAATCCACCTGTATGGTTCCTATGGATTTTGTGTATGCCGTTACTTCAATGCCCATCTCTTTTAATATAGATAGGGCAATTCCTCCTGCTGCGACACGTCCTATGGTTTCTCTTCCGGAAGAGCGTCCACCTCCACGGTAATCTCGAATCCCATACTTCATATCAAACGTATAGTCTGCATGTCCGGGACGATAACAGGAAGCTAGTTCGCTATAATCGGAAGAACGTTGGGACTCATTCATTACCATCATGGAAATCGGCGTTCCTGTTGTCTTTCCCTCCATAATTCCGGAAAGAATGGTAACTCTGTCCGTTTCCTTTCTTGGCGTTCCATAAACACTGTTTCCCGGACTTCTTCTGTTAAGATATTGCTGGATGGTTTCCTCCTCTATGGAAAGTCCCGCGGGACAGCCATCCACTACCACTCCCAGTCCTTTTCCATGGGATTCTCCCCATGTTGTAATTTTGAACTGGTTTCCAAAACTTGAACCTGCCATAAAGCATTCCCCTTTTATTCTAAACTCATTTCCTTTGTTTCTTTCCTTTTTATTTTATCTTTGCAGAAAGTTTTTCTACAATATCTTTCAGACATCCATCCTCAAATGGACTGTTAAGACCCACGGTTTCTAACATATTCGTATAAAAATCACTGGCTGATAAGCGGCATAGCTTCAAATAGCTCTCCCAGGCTTCCTTATAATCTGCATCCATTTTTACTTTATACTGGAAGGCACAGGTCTGTGCAAGACAGTAATCAATATAATAAAAGGGAGAATTGAAAATATGGTGCTGTTTCTGCCAAAATCCACCCTTTTCAAAGAAGGCATTTCCCTCATAATTCAAATGTGGCTTGTATTCTTTTTCCAGATTTCTCCAGGTTGTATTTCGTTCCGTTGGTGTCATGTCCGGATTTTCATACACCAGATGCTGAAACTCATCTACCATGGTTCCATAGGGTATGAACGCTGCTGCATCTTCCAAATGCATAGAAACGTAATCCTTGGTTCGTTCTCCAAAGAAAAGATTCATCCAAGGTTCTGTAAAAAATTCCATGGACATGGAATGTACTTCTGCAGTTTCCATGGTAATGTCCCCATGTTCACGAATAGGATCTTTTCCGGAAAGGTATCCTTGAAATGCATGACCGCATTCGTGGGTAATTACATCTACATCTCCGCTGGTTCCATTGAAATTTGCAAAAATAAAGGGTGCATTGTAAACAGGGAGGTAGGTCATATAACCACCCGGTTTTTTTGTTTTTCTTCCCAGCACGTCAAATAGCTCATTTTCTGTCATAAAATCAAAGAATTCCTTTGTTTCCGGAGAAAGTTCGCTGTACATCTGCTGTCCTTCTTTTAAAATTTCTTCCGGTGTTCCCGTTGGCATTGGATTTCCTTCTGAAAAATAAATATCCTCATCAATGTAGGATAGCTTGTCCAGACCCAAACGTTCTCTTCTTTTTTCATGAAGGCGCTCTGCAAAAGGAACAAAGTCTTTTTTTACCTGTTTTCTAAAATTTTCAACCATATTCTTATCATAGCAGTTTCTGTTCATACGATAGTATCCCAGTTCCACATAATTCTCATATCCTAATTCTCTTGCCTGCTCTGTACGGTTTTTAACGAGCTTATCATAAATGTCATCTAGCTTCTCTGCATTCTTTGAAAAAAATTCTGTATACTTTTCATAGGCTTTTTTTCGCGTCTCGCGATTGTTGGAAGTTAAATATTTTCTCATAAGAGAAAGATTTAATACTTCACCCTCCCATTGGATTTCGGCACCGGAAAGTAATTTGTCATATTCGGTGGAAAGGGCATTTTCCTTCTGCATCAGGGGTATGAGTTTTTCATCAAATGCTTTCAATGAATTCTCTATATTTTTAAAAGCCACTTTTCCGATTTTTTCTTCTAAATATCCACGATATGGGGATTTATACATTTGTTTTTCATAGTTAACCGATAAGCTGCTTATCTTTGGCCCGATTTCATCGTAGTATTCCTGTTCTTTATCATAAAATTCATCTTTTGTATCGATATCATGACGAATATGGGCAATTGTCATGAGTGTATTAATTCGATCCTCAAATTCATATTTCTTCTTATGCACTTCAAATTGTTCTTCTCCACTTTTTGCTTCCATAAATTCTTTCAGCAAAGAGTGATACTCTGCTTCAATATCCTCATATTTTACTCTTTCATAAGGCATTTCACTAAATTTCATATTAGGGTTCCTCCATTTTTTTATAGTCCTATACTTTTTTATTATATCATCTTTTGTAAAAAAAATCTTTACTTATTTCTAAAGTAATGCTATTATTATGGACTATATAGCAACAACGAAGAGAGGTTTGTCCTATGAAAGCAGCACATTTTTTACAATTTCATATAAATAACCAAAAAAGCATACCAACTGGTATGCTTTTTCTTTTTCTCTTTACTACGGCAGAGTGCTAACCTAATCCATTCAATATAGATTCCAGGGGGATTTCTTATGAAACAAGCAGTATTTTCCAATTTTAAAAACATATTTTTAATTTTACTTGGCAATACCATATATACCTTAGGTGTCACCATGTTTATTATTCCAAATCAATTAATCACCGGGGGGACTACCGGACTGGCATTGGTTGCCAGTCGTCAGTTTGGAATTTCGGTAAGTTCTTTTATTCTGATTTCAAACACCTTGATGTTTTTACTGGGTGCCTTTGTTTTGGGTAAAAAATTTGCAGTCACCACCTTGATTAGTTCCTTCTTCTATCCTCTTATTTTGGAAATTGTACAACGTCTTCCCGGTATTGATACCTTTACTACGGACAAGCTCCTAGCCACCATCTGCGCCGGCATTATGATTGGCTTTGGTATTGGCATGGTTTTAAGTGTGGGAGCTTCCACCGGAGGTTTGGATATTCCACCCCTTATTTTCAACAAAAAATTTGGGTGGTCCATATCCATCAGCCTTTATACCATTGATTTTTCCATTCTCCTCCTTCAGATGCTTTTTTCCAGTAAGGAGCAGATTTTATACGGAATCCTTCTTGTATTAATTTATAGCCTTATTCTGGATAAAGTACTTCTCACCGGCAGCACCAAAACCCAGGTTAAGATTATCAGCAAAAAACATAAAGAAATCAATACCATGATCATTCACCAGCTGGATCGGGGTTCTACTTTGATTCATGCAGATACCGGTTTTTATGGCCATGAAACAAATGTAGTCTTAACGATTATTTCTAACCGTGAGCTTTCTAAATTAAACCAGATGGTGCTTTCCATTGATCCCCACGCTTTTATGATTATCAATCAAGTCAATGAAGTAAAAGGCCGAGGCTTTACCCTGGATAAGGTATATCGATAATTTTAATCTTTATTGACCGACCATTATGGTATAGGCTGCCTCAAAAGTTTCCTTGGGCTTTAATGTATTTCCATATTGGCGTTCCTTTAATGTTCCATTAAAATCCTTGCTGTCACTTCTTCCATACCATGGTTCAATACAGACAAAGGGGGCATTTTTCTTTGCCGGTGACCATATTCCAAAAAGTGGTGCATGAAACGTAAGGGTAATATATGGATTTTTCTTACTGTCTAATAGGGAAACTTTGGTTGCTTGTTGATTTTCTATAATCAATGCATCCCGGTCAAAAAGATGCGCCGGTATTTGAATGCTTCCTTCTTCATCCAGAGGCAGAAGGTTGTTCTCATAGGCAACCAGTCCTGTTTCATCGATCAAGCTGTATAAAAGATCATCTTCCCCGTTAAATTGCAGATAATAATCCGATTGCTTCTCCCCCTCTGTTAAGGGACACATAAATGCCGGATGCCCTCCAATTGAAAAATATAGTTCTTTTTGATTTGTGTTTTCTACTTTCCATAAAACTTCCAATTGATTTTCATGAAGGCGGTATCCCAGATAAAGGTGAAAACGAAAAGGATAAATTTTTAAAGATTCCTCATCCTCTTTTAGTAAATACCAGATTTCAGTTTCTGTTTTTGAAAAAATGTCGAACTGCCGGTCTCTTGCAAATCCATGTTGATTCATTTTATAGGTTTTTTCTTCATAAACATATTCTTTATTTTTAAAGTTTCCCACTACCGGGAAAAGAACAGGAGCGCTTCTTCCCCAGTAATTGGAATCGCCTTTCCAAATATACTCTCTCTTTTCTTCTTTGCCAAAAATAGATTGTATCTCCGCTCCTTTATTGTTAATGGTAACTCTTAGACGTTGATTCTCTAATATTTCCTGACTCATCATTTTTCCCTTTCTGTACCTTTTGCTTTATTTTATCGAAATAAAAGTTTAAAGTTCAAAATTTTCAATTCCATATTCTTTTTGTATAAAAAATCCGGCATCCATATTTTCTGTTAAGTCCTTTGGCGCATGTGCATCCGAATTTACGATTCCTTTTACTCCATAATAACCTGCCAATTCCCAGAATTCACGCCTTGGATAAGCAATTTCCAATTTTCCTTTTTCCATAGATTTTCGAATTCCACTGCAGTTAATTTCCAAAGGCATATCCAGTGCTTTTGCTGCCTCTAATATATATACACTCATTGCAATTGCCTCTGGATTCCAGTTAGAAAGGCTTAGACAAAATAAATCCGGATGTGCCATAAATGTAAATAATCCGGATTCCATTGCTTTTACATAAGATTCTCCATAAGCCTTTAACTTTTCATTGTTGAACTTCTCATCGGTAAAGCATCCTATCCTTTCCCCCTTATAGGGAAAAGCATGGATGCTTCCAATCAGGTAATCCATGGCATATTCTTCTTTTATTTTTTCAAAATATCCTTGGTATTCCGGAGAATAATCACATTCCAATCCCAAAAGTATCCGAAGATCCTTATAATTTTCTTTTGCCTCTTCTACCGCCTTTACATAACCGGGAAGCTCTTTCATTCCCATACGAACGTCTAACCACCAATTATCAGGAAGAGGGGTATGATCTGAAAACCCAATTTCCGTTATATTTTTTATTTTAGCCATCTTTATATAATCTGAAACATCACCTTCCGCATGTTTACATCGATAGGTGTGTGTATGAAAATTTTTCAATACAGCACTTCCTTTCTCCCATAGTATTTCTGTACAGTATATCACGTTGTGATTTATCCTACAATATAAAGCAAAGGAAGCTTACGCATTAATTGTCGATTTCTCCATATTTTTTCAGTAAATAATCCAAAACCGATTTATACACAAGCACAATATTCGCATCAATATAGCAATATTTATTTGCCACAAATTGACAGGTTTTATAGATAAATAAACCACTCATTAAAATCAAACTGCCAATGGTAATTCCCGGATTCAATCTTTGCATAATTAAGAATAAGGCTCCCAACAGATAAAACATAAAAGCACAAATATAATATTTACTAATATTTACAGCTTCACACATACCATCAATCAAATGTTCCATTTTTTCATGAAGCAGTTCCATATCCTGATCCTTTAAATATTCATACAAATCACGATACACCTGCTGGCTTCCTTTTACCCTGTTTTTAGGGTCTTTGCTTCGTTTATATTCTTCAAAGGATAAACAACACTTTTCATATTGCTGCCTTCCCAATTCTTTTTTAAGAAGTTTCTGAAAAACACTTAACAACGTTCTCACCACTTTCTATTTATTAACAAAATGTTCATAATATAGCCATACTATGCTCATATCTGCCTTATATAATATGACCATAGAAACAAAATAATATTACATTTGTTAGTTTGATAATTTTTTTCATAAATAGGCCTGGTAGTTACCCTCCCCCCTCTACTAGGCTTTTTCTCTGCCTATCTTTTCTAAAACTTTCAGTGCTTCTTCATAGGAAAAGTTCTGAATACATTTTAAAGCAGTCTCTAGTACCTTTCGGTTTTCCTCTGCGCTTACCAGCATAATTTCTTCTATCTGCTCCTTACTTTCATTAAATGCAAAGCAGACGATAAGCTCCTTCAAGTGATTCATTTTTTCCTCGTATTCCTTCTCATTCATTTCTGTTCTTTGACTTCCCTGCGCTGTCGGAATCGAAGTTTTTGTATAAAGTTCCTCTGCTTTTTTTAATTGTTCCAAAAAGAGCTCTACTTTATTTACATAATTTTCCTTGTCATTTATTGAAAGGGGGTTCCAATTTTTCAAGGTTTCTTCCATTTTTTTTGATTCTTCCATTAATGTTTCAGCACCTATATTTGCAAAAATGCCTTTCAAACTATGAAAAGCCATGGTTATTCTATTTTTATCAACGCTTTCTTTGGAATTTTCAATTATTAGAATCTGTTCTGCTATATCCTGACGGCTGACTTTTAAAACCTTTACATAGTGGTCCGGATTTCCACCCATACGCTCTATCGCGTCTTCCCACTTCAGTTCCTTTATTCCATAAAAAGACGTATTCAAAATCCTGTTTTTTTCTATTTCCGGCTTCTTTTCTTTATCTGGCCCTGTCAGGATGGATTCCGCAATCTTATCTTTTGACAGCCACCTTTTTAAAATTCTGGATAGTTCCTGAATTTCCATGGGTTTTTCTAATACCTCTTTTGCTCCTGCCTGAATAAAAGAATTCTGAAGTTCACAGGTTATATTAGCAGAAAGTGCAATTACAGCCATATTCTTACTCTCTTTATTGGAAGCATAGATTCGTTTTGTTGTCTCAATTCCGTCCATATCCGGCATAAGATAATCCATAAAAATAATATCATATTCATTATTATAGTACAATTGAAGGGCTAATGTTCCGGAATTGGCAACATCTGTTTGAATTCCATATTGCTTTAAAATACTTTCTTCTATCATTAAATTCACTTCATTATCATCCACCACTAAAGCATGTACATTTTTTGTTTGAAATCGTGTATCTTTTCGTTTTCTGTTTTCCATAAAATCTCCTGCCACAAATTTATTATAATTTTCCTTTTTACGTACTATAACCCATTTTTGAAATTTTCTCAAGAAATAAACTCCAAATGAAACGCTTTTTTACTTTCCTATTAGGAGAAATGATGTTATAATACTCGAGAAGTAAAATATCAACGTTTCGGAGGTAGAAAAATGTCAAAAGTTATGATTATGAATCATCCATTAATTCAACACAAAATTGGTATCATGCGCGTAAAGGAAACATCCACAAAAGAATTTAGAGATCTTGTCTCCGAAGTTGCCATG
>JAVXEO010000067.1:0-11225 GCA_036658435.1 Acetivibrio sp. | reverse complement strand
TGTATGCCGATATTTTCGGCACGATTCCGGTTGCGGAAGCACTGCTCTTTAAGGGTGCACAGCTTGGAACGGTACTTTCCTTTATGATGGCGGTGACCACCTTGTCCCTGCCATCCATCATTATGTTGCGCAAAGGGATAAAACCAAAATTGCTGATTCTGTTCGTTACCATTTGCACAATTGGTATTATCATTGTGGGATATCTATTTAATATTTTTCAGTATCAATTGGTCTAATAAAATTTTAGGAGGAATGAAGGATGAATATTCAAGTACTGGGTTCTGGCTGTAAAAAGTGTAACGCACTGGAACAAGCTACAATAGAAGCACTTAAGGAGCTTCAGATGGACAGCAATATTGACCATGTGACGGACTTTACGGAAATCGCCGCTTATGGTGTAATGACAACGCCTGCTCTTGTGGTGGACGGCAAGGTTGTTTCCTTTGGCAAGGTGCTCAAAAAAGACGAAGTAATTTCCATTTTGAAAAAAGCGAGGGGCTAATGACATGAAACCCAAAGTAGCCTTTATCTGTGTCCATAACTCCTGCCGCAGTCAAATTGCGGAAGGCTTAGGCAAATATCTTGCCTTTGATGTATTTGAAAGCTATTCCGCAGGCACAGAAACAAAACCGCAAATCAATCAAGACGCTGTGCGTCTTATGAAACAACTCTATGGTATCGACATGGAGCAAACCCAGCACAGCAAGCTCCTTTGTGACATTCCACCGGTTGACATTGTAATCACAATGGGCTGCAATGTGACCTGCCCATTCTTACCCTGTCGTTACAGAGAAGATTGGGGGCTAAATGACCCAACCGGCAAAAGTGACAAGGAGTTTATAAACGTCATCAAAGGGATAGAAAGAAAAATTGTAATATTAAAACGCAATCTTTATGGAAATCTGTGTGAGTAAAAATTTCGTATTTCCCAATGGTGGATACTGCAAGGATCCATGATTTTATTTCGCTAAAAAAATGCTAAGGAATTCCCAGTTAGATTGACGCTGAATAAAAATATTGATATGCTGACCAAGAAGCAAAAATAGGAAAGGCAGGATGAAGCAGAAGAGATGGGAACAACGCAGATTTTGGAATTATTAGGAGGACTGGCACTATTTTTATATGGAATGCAGATGATGAGTCAGGGACTTGAGGCAGCAGCAGGAAACAAGATGAAGGAAATCTTGGAGAAACTCACAGCAAACCGTTTTATGGGAGTTGCAGTGGGGGCAGGAATTACGGCGATTATTCAATCCTCATCAGCCACGACGGTTATGGTCGTTGGATTTGTAAATTCAGGAATGATGACACTCAAACAGGCAGTTTGGATTATTATGGGGGCCAATATTGGAACAACCATAACGGGTCAGTTAATTGCACTGGATGTAGGGGCGATTGCACCTTTATTTGCCTTTGCAGGTGTAGCTATGATAATGTTCCTAAAGAAACCAAAATTCATTTATGTAGGCCAGATTCTGGCAGGACTTGGAGTTCTATTTATTGGGATGGGAATGATGAGCGGTGCAATGCTGCCACTTCAAGACTCAGAGACCTTTATTCATTTAATGACTACATTTTCCAACCCGCTGATTGGCATTCTGGCAGGTGCTGCATTTACAGCAGTAATTCAGTCTTCGTCTGCTTCGGTTGGAATATTGCAGGCGTTGGCAGTAAGCGGATTGATTGGACTAGACAGTGCGGTATTTGTGTTATTTGGACAAAACATTGGAACCTGCATTACGGCAGTACTGGCATCCATTGGAACCAGCCGCAATGCAAAAAGAACAACTTTAATTCATTTAATGTTTAATATCATTGGAACAACCCTATTTACCATAATATGTATTGTGACACCATTGGTTCCTTTTATGCAGTCCCTTACAACAAGTCCTGCGGCACAAATTGCCAATGTACATACCCTTTTTAATATTGTAACAACGCTGCTTTTACTTCCGGCAGGAAATGGTCTTGCATTGCTGGCACAGAAGATACTTCCGGAACGGGAACAAGACAGAAGCAAAGAAAAACATTTGGAATATCTGTATCCCCTTGGAAAATCAGCAGAACGTGCAATTGGTACTTCTGCAATATACTTAAACCAGTTAGGACAAGAAGTATACCGTATGCTGGATATGGCAAAGAAAAATGTGGATCGGTCATTTTGGGCATTTCGTATGGGAGATGCAGAACAAATTCCACAAATCAATGAAATGGAAGAATACATTGACTACATGAACAAGGAAATTTCTCAATATATTTCCAGAACGATTGTAAATGAACCCAATGAAGAAGAAACCTTTAATGCAAGCCAGTACTTTAAAATGATTGGGAACATTGAACGAATTGGGGATCATGCATTAAATATTGCAGAATACACTACCATTCTCAGGGATAAAAAGATTTCATTTTCCAAAGAGGCACAAATAGAAATGGAGCGGATGGAACAGGTACTTCAACTCTTATTTGAAATATTGGAACGGGAAGACCGGGGAACTGCAGACTGGATGATACGGGTAGCACAACTAGAGCAAAATATTGATGATATGACATTGCAGTATAAAGAAACACATCTTAACCGTATGAAACAAGGACAATGTTCCGAGGAGGCATGTATTGTGTATTCTGAAATGCTCACGGACTTTGAACGAATCGGAGATCATGCATTAAATATTGCACAGGAAATGCAACGAATTCACTCATAAATAAAAGGGATGCCATTACACGTAACGTTGTAATGGCATCCCTTTTATAATCACAAGAATTCACGGGAGAAGTATTTCTCTACTTGAAAGAATAAGGAAAATAGAATACAATATTTTCTATTAGAAGAATTAAAAAGGGGGAGTAAGAATCATGGCAGAAGATGAAGCTTTGTACCACCGTTTTTTAACCGGGGAAGAAAATGCCTTACGGGAACTTATAGAGCGACATGGAAATAATTTGACCTTTTACATTAATGGTTATACCCATGACATAGATGAGGCAGAAGATTTGATGTTGGAAGCCTTTGCACGTATTGTGGCGAAAAGCCCCCGCTTTGAGGAGAGAGGATTCCGGTCTTACCTTTATAAAACAGGGCGTAATCTGGCATTGCGCTATATTGGGAAAAAGCGGGGACGGTGTTCTTTTTTTCTTGAAGATCTGGAATGTGAACCCGGGAGCCAAGAGCTCCTTGAAGATATTTTACAGACCAAAGAGCGTGACCGTATTTTGCACTTATCCATGCAGAAGATACATTCGGATTACCGAGAGGCATTGTATCTGTTTTATTTTCACGGATTGAGTTATAAAGAAGCGGCGGCTGTGCTGCATAAAAGTGAAAAACAAATTGCCAATCTTGTTTATCGGGGCAGGCAGGCACTACGTCCAATTTTGGAGAAAGAGGGAATGACCAATGCACAATACTGAGGAAAGAATGAATCGAATAACGAAACGTGCCAATCAATTAAAGCAGGAAAAAAAGCGGCGTACCTACCGCATTTTAAGCCTGTCCTCTGTTATGGTTTGCTTTTTTTTGATTGTGGGAATGGCACTAGCTATGCCGGATTGGATGGCACAGCTGGCAGCAACGGAATATACGAATACGATAGGCTTTGGCAGCATCTTTTCAAGGGGAACCTCTATGGGATATCTGCTGATTGCCCTGCTGGGTTTTATGTTGGGCATCTGCCTTACAATTTTATGCCTTTATCTGCACAAAAGAAGCCAGGAGGATAAAAAACATGATTGAGATCGTTGACAATGGAATACAGCTTTTTATTACCATTGGATGTGCGCTTTGGGCGGGAATATTAGCTGCAAAACGCAAAAGTCAATCTTATTTTATCCTCGCTTGCTTCTATGGTACCTTTGCTTTGGGATTGTTGTTTTGGCTTTCCTATCTGGTGATTATGACTTATACGCCTAAGATTTTTTATGTGTCGGATCTATCTTGGTTTGCCAGTTTCTTATTTTTGCTATTGATAGATATTTCCTTTGCAACACCAAAGGAGCGAAATTACAAGCCTGTGGGTGCATGGCTTATCACAGCCATACCGGCAGTGACTACCCTTTGCTTTTTGTTTTTTGGAGACATATTTGGAACGCTTCTTTGGTGCCCCTTGCTCACTGTTTGCACTTATGATTCCACCCGAGGCTTTCTCTATGCCAGGAAGCAGACAGGTGAGGGATGGAACAGACAATGGATACATCTTGCTATTTTATTTGTTATTTTTACAGAATTTACCCTTTGGACACTCTCTTATTTCTTTAAATCCACGACCATAGGAAACCCCTATTTTTGGTGTGATTTTGTGCTTTCGGCGGCATTATTTCTGCTGATGCCGGCCATGAAAAAGGCGGTGAACACATGACTTATATAGAAAATATTTTTATCTGTCTGGCAGCGCCTCTTTTAGTGGGTACCTTGTTTGCCGGAGCACGATACCGCCGTTCCCTTTTGCTGATTTCGGTAGGATATGGAGTTTGTCTCTTGTCGGCTTATGTCAATAGCTTTTTTGCAGGACTTTATGGTGCCGATATGGTCACTGCAGCGGTGGAGATTGCCCCGGTAGTAGAAGAAATCATGAAACTGTTGCCATTCCTCTTTTATTTGCTGATTTTTGAGCCGGAACAAAAGGATGTACGTATGGCAATTATTACTATAGGTGCAAGCTTTGCCACTTTTGAAAATGTCTGCTATCTTACCGAAAACGGCGCGTCCCAACTGACTTATCTGCTCATTCGGGGGTTTGGTACCGGATCTATGCACATTATCTGTGGCGTTATCGTAGGATACGGTCTGCTTTATGTCTGGAAACGTCCATGGCTAAAATTTGCAGGAACCTTGGGATTGCTTTGCGCCGCCATTACTTATCATGGCATCTACAATCTGCTGGTAAGTGGTGGTGACATAATTCAAACCATAGGATATTGTTTCCCCATTGCAACGGTGGTAGTTGCTTTGACGGTGGGCAAAGTTTTACATAAAAAGTATATCTAACAAAAAAGGTGAGGCTGTCCCTTGGGTGATCTCTGTTTTTTAATAAAACCGGTTTTTAATAAAAATTTTCAAAACAAGTGAGTACTTTTTGAATTTTATGTATTTAAGATAGTATAAAGAAAAATTGAAAGGTGGAACCCTACCATGAAATGGAATATTGCTCCGGAATGTACGGCTCTTATGACTATTTGCATCATATTTTTTTATGCACAAACTAAAAATACCCTGCCAACATTAAGAAAATTTCTTTTTAGGCTTTGCTTTATAGGTAGTATAATAACCGTAGCATTTAATATTATTACAGCCGCGGTTTTGATGGAACATGGGTATCTTCCATCGTGGATTCTTTGGACCGTAATTACAATCTATTACTTAACAACACCGACGGTAGGTATCTTTTTTCTACTTTATAGTTTAAGCGTTTTGGTAGAAGATACAAAAAAAGTTTTTCGCATGTCCCTGATTGGAATTATTCCCACGGTACTGTACTTGCTTCTTGTTATAAGCAATCCATTTTCTCACCTGATCTTTAATATTGTTCCGGGAGTGGGATACGTGCGCGGACCTTGGATTGCTCTTGCTTTCCTAATTTCTTATTATTATTGTTTCCTTGTTCTCGTTTTCTCAAATATGAAACGCTTCCATATTTCCAGGACGGAGAGGATGGCCCTGACTGCATTTCCTATTACCGCATTTCTTGCCATTGGTATGCAGCAGATTTTTGTAAATTTGATTTTTACCGGCACGGCTACGGCCTGCGTACTGATTATTATTTATTTGACTATGGAAAACAAACAGATTTCACTGGACGCTTTAACCAATATTCCCACACGTCAAGTACTTTTAGATATGCTTAAGCTAACGTTGTTACGGAAAAATAAAACAACACTTATCGTAGTTTCATTGAAAAAATTTAAAGTAATTAACAATCGGCTTGGACAGTCATGTGGCAATTTACTTTTGCAGCAGATGACGCTTTTCTTGAAAAGTCTCACAAAGAATGGGAAGTTGTATCGATTTGGCGGCGACGAATTTGCAATACTAGTGGATAGCGGCCAGGATGTTGACCAATTAATTTCTGCTATTTTGAAGCGTATGAATTCGACCTGGGACGTTGGAAACTATAAAACCACGGTTTTGGCAGCCATAGGTGTGGTAGGATATGACGCGGGCCTGGACAGTGTGGAAGAAATTATTATGGGAGTGGAACATGCCGTTCTATGTGCAAAACAAATGGTGGGAAATTCCTATGTATACTGTACACCTCAAATGATTTCTGATATTCACAGAAGAGAGAATATTGTTGAAATTCTAAAAAATACGGTGGCCAACAATGATATTGTACTGTATTACCAACCAATTTATGATGTGAATTCTTCTAAGTTCTTATTTGCAGAATCACTGGCACGTATTCCGAATTCGCCCCTTGGATTTCTTTCTCCCGGTGAATTTATACCAATTGCAGAAAGCACCGGATTAATCGTACCACTTACTTATCAGATAATGGAAAAAATATGTTTATTTATAAAGGAACTTTTAGAGGAAAATATTGAATTTTCTTCCATACATATTAATTTTTCTGCCATACAATTTTCAGATGAAAATTTTGATAAAAAAATAATTGATATTATCAAACGGCACAGCATTCCTTTTTCTAAAATAAAAATTGAGATAACCGAAAGCATTCTTGCCGAAAATTATGACATAGTAAAAGACTATATTATCAGGATGTACGACCAAGGACTTCGGTTTGAACTGGATGATTTTGGCACAGGGTACTCGAATATCTCTTTGGTTTTACAACTTCCTTGGGATACCATTAAACTTGACCGCAGCTTAATCCTTTCGGGCACAGAAAGTGAGTCCTCTGCACTCGTTGTGAAATATATTGGAGCAGCCTTCCGCTCTCTGGATATTTGTGTTCTTGCAGAAGGGGTTGAAACACCAAATCAACTGGATTTTGCAATTGGAATTGGCTGTAAATTGATTCAGGGATTTTATTATGCAAAACCCATGCCACTTAAGGAAGCAAAACAATATTTTAAAAACAGATGAGCATTTTTGAATTTTATGTATCCAAATTAATATAAAGAAGATTGGTACAAGGAGGTGTTTTAATGACTGATAAAACAGACTGCCGCATGGCGGAGGTACTGCGGCGGGCAAAAAAAAGAAGGCGTGCCCAGGAAAATTATTTGCTTGCAGGACTTTCTTTTGTCTGTATTGCGCTATTAGGCAGTTTCACCGGCACCATTGCAATTGTGACGGATATTATGCCACAAAGTAACATTGTCATGGATGCTTATGGTACAGTGATACTTCACAGTGGTGCGAGCGTTTATGTGCTGGTGGGGTTACTGGCATTTGTAGCAGGCGTTGTTATTACAGTCTTGTGTTTTCGGACACAGCATAAAAATAACCCTAATAAAACGGACCAGAACAAGGAATGATAAGAGGATATAAAAGGATGTTTTATTTTAACGGCGCATTCGCTTCACAGTGGGTGCGTCGCTTTTTTAAGAAATTTATGGCTTTGAAATTATTATGGTTTATGGTATACTGTAAAGAAGTGAGGATATCTATTAGCAGAAAAGGAGAGCAAATTGTGTTAAATGAAAAAAAAATACATGTAATGGCAAAACTTTCACTGATGGAACAAGACAAAGAAAAATTTGAAATAAAAGATTATTATATGGGTGATTATGTTCGATATCATCTACTGAAAACAACGGTAAGAGTAACAGTAGGTTATATTTTAATTCTGTTTTTGACTATTGTGTGCAATGCGGAAACGTTAATTAATAGTGCAGTTACCCTAGATTATGCAGGAATTGCTATGTATGCAGTCATCGTATATATAGTGCTGATTTCAGTTTATGCAATAGGAAGTTTGTTATGCTACGCTTACAAATACAAGCGGGCACAGCATTACGTTGCTAAATATGAAAAAGGACTGGGAATTCTTCATCGGTTCTATCAAAGCGATTCTGAACATAAATAGGAGGAAAGACAAAATGATGCAGCTTCTAGTTGTAAAAGAACAGTTAAAAAGTTTTTATCAAAAGTATAGCATTTACTTAGAACCCATTGCCAAATTGTTAACGGCATTGGTGGTCTTTACATTAATTAATAAACAACTGGGATTTAATCCAAGACTGTGTGGCTTACCAATTGTGCTTATTTTATCAACATTCTGTGCATTTACACCCTCGGTTTTTTTAGTCGTTTTAGCGATGCTGCTATCCATTGGACATATACTTGCTATTTCTAAAATTCTGGCAGGTTTGGTTGCTATGGTACTATTGATTATGTATTGCTTCTTTTCAAGACTTACACCAAAGTTTGGTCATATTGTAATAGCGGTACCTATTTTATACTTTTTGAAAATACCGTATTGCGTCCCTATTCTTTTGGGATTAATGGCATCACCCATTGCAATAATTCCGGTTGCCTGTGGGACAGCAGCCTATTTCTTAATTATTACAATCAAAGAACTTACCAGTGCTACACTTGGGGCTTCCATGGAAGACATTATTAATCTTGTGCGTACTGTGGTGGATGGTTGGATGAAAAATCCGGATATGATTTTTGCAATGACAGTATTTTGTATTGTATTAGTGACAATCTATATAATTAGAAAACAAGATTTTAATTATTCTTTTGAAATTGCAATTATGGTAGGGGCTGTTGTAAATATTTTGGGCTTTTTCATTGGAAATCTAGGACTGGACATTCAGGTAAATTTATTGGAAGTTCTGCTGGGAACCATAGGTTCAGCGCTTATTGCCTACATTGTCTGGTTTTTCCGATTGACACTGGACCATACAGCAATTGAACGTATACAGTTTGAGGATGATGACTACTATTATTATGTGAAAGCAGTTCCAAAGATGAAAGTTACTCCGCCGGAAAAGAGCGTTAAAAAGATAAACGAAAAGAAAGAGACAACCTAATTTTGGAGGCAATATGGAAGCTATAAAAATTTTTCTAAGTAAGTATTTTACGTTGTTGACACTGCCAACCATAGGATTGACAGATATTCTGGAAATTTTAATTATTGCATTTGCCATTTATCATATTATCATCTGGGTACAAAAAACCAGAGCCTGGATGTTGGTAAAGGGTGTTATTGTATTACTGATTTTTTCAATGATTGCGCTTTTACTTGATATGAAAGCAATCTTATGGATATTCAGAAATACCATTGGAGTGGGAATTACAGCAATAATCATTATTTTTCAGCCGGAACTTCGTAAGGCGTTGGAACAACTTGGAAGAAGAAATTATTTTTCCTCCATTATACCTTTTGATGATCAAAAAGATAAGTATGAACGATATTCGGAACGAACCATTAATGAAATTGTAAAAGCGGTTTTTGAAATGGCAAAGACAAAAACAGGAGCTCTTATTGTAATAGAAAGAGAGGTTCCCCTAAACGAGTTTGAAAGAACGGGAATCGTTTTAGATTCCGTGATCAGCAGTCAACTGCTGATTAATATTTTCGAACATAATACACCTCTCCATGATGGTGCAGTGATTGTGAGAGGAAACCGAATTGTTTCGGCAACCTGTTATCTTCCTCTTTCTGATAATATGGAACTAAGCAAAGAATTAGGAACCAGGCATCGTGCAGGAGTTGGAGTAAGTGAAGTTTCAGATGGAATTACCGTAATTGTTTCAGAGGAAACTGGTAAAGTTTCCATTGCGGCAGAGGGAGAAATTATTCGTGGAGTAGATGGTGACTTCTTAAAAGGTTTTTTAGTAAATGGTCAGAAGAAGAAGTCTTCCGACGCAAAAAAAATCAAATTATGGAGAAGAAGAACCAAAAGGGAAGAATAATTTAAAAGATAGAAAGGATGCCACATATGGCAGTATCATAAGTTTACTTATGATATACAGAGGGTATTGGAATGAAAGAAAAACTGACTAAAAATTTAGGTATAAAGCTCTTGTCTGTTCCTTTGGCGGCCATAATCTGGATTGTTATAATCAATATTGATGATCCTTTTTCTACAAGAACCATATCCAATGTTCCGGTTGAAATATTGAATGAATCCTATATTACAGCATCCGGACAGGTGTATGATATTGTAGAAGGCAACACCGTATCCGTTACCGTAAGGGCAAAGCGCAGTACGCAGGATAAGATTAAAGCTACGGACTTAAGAATTACAGCAAACTTAGCTGAAATTACCCAGTTTAACCGGGTTGAAATTGTTGCAGAGTGCACAAAGTATATAGCAGATGGTGTGGAGCTTACGGTTAAGCCAAAGATGCTTGCCGTTACTCTTGAAGATAGTGCAACAAAGACCATGCCGGTTCAGGTTTCCACAACGGGAGTTGTAGACTCTGGTTATTATGTAGACATCGTAAAGGCATCTCCAAACATGATAGAAGTAACCGGTGCAGAATCGGTGGTTGATACCATTGCGGAAATTAGAGTTTCGGTAGATGTAAGTGGCAATCAGGAAAACTTCAAAAAAAGCGGACTTGTGCCAAAAGCTTATGACGATAAAGGAAGAGAGATTGACTCCTCAAAATTAGAATTCAGTCATTCAGAAATAAAAGCAAAGGCAACCATCCTTCCAACAAAAATCGTGCCTGTGGTAGTGAGTCTGGAGGGGGAACCCGCTTTGGGCTATACGGCGGCAGAAGTTGAATATGGGCCCGAACACATTGAAATTGCAGGAGAACCCAATGTTTTATCTAAAATCTTTTCTATTCCCGTTACGGTGAATGTTAAGGATGCCAATAAGAACATGGAAAAAGATATAGAGCTGGCTCCTTTGATTCCGCCGGGAACGAAACTGGTTGGAGATACTGCTAATATAGCACTTCGAATTACAATTGAAAAAATGGAAGAAAAGAACTTTATAGTAAGACCGGAGGACATTACGGTTGAAAATCTTTTAGAAGATAGAGAAGTTATTTTCTTTAGTGAAATAAATCCGGTTACGGTGATAGGTGAAAAAGAGAATTTAGATATGCTGACGATAGAAGATTTAAATGCATATGTTGATTTAGCCGGTTTGGAAGACGGTTCTCATATGGTGAAGCTTACCTTTCATCTAAACAAAAATATACAGGTTTCGGGGCTGCCTACAATTAAAATTAAAATAAAACCAGTCGATGCGTCGGAAGAACTGCCTGAGGACGAACCCTCAGAAAGTACGCCTCCGGAAAGCGGTTCTCCGGAAAGCAGTCCTAATGTAGAAGCAGATTTGCCGGAATAGATATAAAAATA
>JAVXEO010000066.1:0-11442 GCA_036658435.1 Acetivibrio sp. | reverse complement strand
GATAACGGCAATATTTACAAATCCTTCTTATTTTTCTTCCAATTTTTTATAGACTCTTAAAATTTCTGCTACACTCCATGCCTGTGCAAAACACCCTTTGGACTTTCCAGGGTAAAGACCATCATAAATTTCAGCAATTTGTCCAAGACACCCCTCGGACAAAGAGGCCCGTAATGGTTCCAATTGCCTTCTTACCGTTCTTTTTGCCTCTTCCGCATCCTTAGCATAACGAAGATAGGCTATATAATAGGCTCCCAGTGGAAATGCCCATACCGTTCCCTGGTGATATGCCAGATCCCGCTGGAATTGGCAGCCTCCGTAGGTAGCACAAAATTCCTTTTCCTCCGGCGCAAGGGTACGAAGTCCATATGGTGTATAGAGTTTTTCAAAAACTTTATCAATTACCAGCCGGGCTTTTCTTTTTTCCAGCATACAAAAGGGCATGGATACTGCCCATATCTGGTTACATCGAATCTGGTTGTCTGCTTCCGTTCCGGATAAAACATCCTTTAAACAATTTTCCTCTTCATTCCAAAATAAAGAGCAAAAACTAATCTGGGTTTCATCGGCCATCATTTTATAAGATCTTTCATCCTTATAAAGTGTTGTGGATAGTTCTTCCATGATGCGTAAGGAATTGTACCAATAGGCATTTACCTCTACCGGCTTTCCGTGCCTTGGTGTAGGGAGAATATTTTGAATTCTTACATCCATCCAGGTAACCTGCTCCTGTCCACTTCCCGCCATAATTAGTCCATCCTCATCCATCTTTATATGGTAATCTGTACCCTTTCGGTACCATTCTATTATCTCTGCCATTACCGGATATGCTTCTTTTAAAAAGTCCATATCCTTTGTGGCATGATAGTATTCATACACGGCATTAATAAAAAGAAGGGCTGCATCTACGGTATTATATAGGGGTTCATCGGCACCCTCCGGAAAGAGATTTGGCATAAGTCCTTTTTCACAATATTTCATAAAGGTATATAAAATGCTTTTAGCCGTTTCATATTGACCGGTTACAAGGGCGCAGCCTTGAAAGGCAATCATGGTATCCCTTCCCCAGTCTTCAAAAAAGGGATATCCTGCCAGAATTGTTTTGCCACCGGTAGATTCTCTCTCTGCAATAAATTGGTTGGCGCTTCTTACCAGACAGCGTCCCACCTCATCTTGTATCCCGGCTTTCTCCAAAAGTTCTTCCTGCCTTTTAATTTCTTCCTCCATCATCCAATGAATTTCATGCTTATTCTTTTGTGTGCTATAAATAATATAGAATTCCTTTTCCTCATTGGTAAGTTCCATGGATATATTCTGGTTATACGCAATATGCCCAACCGCATCTCTTCCATCACAGGCATCCTGTGGATAATATACGTCGTTTATATACGCCGTTTCCTTTGTCTCAACCCTTCCATTGGTTTCATAATAAAGCGTAATTCCTTCGCTTTCCACCGCATCTTCTTTTATCCTGTAAATCTGGTTTTCCAAGGGCTGTTTTCCCTTTAATGCAAACTGGAGAAGAGGTGTCACACAAAAAGTTCCTGTCATCTTTCCATGGGGAATGAGTCTGTAGTGAATGCCTATGGTATTTTCATTTTGCACCATAACCAGAGTTTTTATAATTTCCAGCCCCTCCGTCTGGTAGGTCCATTGGGGCAGATTTTCATAGGAAAATAAATTTAAATAATGGTATCCCTGTGTATTTTTTGTTGTATTTACAAATTGCTGGCTGGATAATATAAATTCTTTTCCTTCCAGCTTCACTCTTTCATAGAGATTACTTAACAGATGATATCTTTGGTTTGGTGCTTTCACAGCCGCCATTAATAGTGCATGATCGTTTCTTGCATTTGATCCAATTGCAGTGAGAGATGAAAATCCACCTAGTCCATTTGTTAGAAGGTACCCTTTCTCTTCTCCTCTTTCAAAGTCTTTCAAATCTTGTTTTCCAAAAATGAATTTCATCTCTGCACCCATTGCTTCCTGCAATTATCCTTTCTTTACTTTAGAATTACGATGCCAAATGGCGGAAGTGTAATCCTTTCTCCTTTTTTTCTTGGTTTTTCTTCATTTACGGTTAAATAATCCATCATTTTCCTATAAGGATAACTTTTCTTAGAAACGACAATTTCTTTTTCCTGTTGGCTTATATTGAATAAAAGAAAGATTTTCTCTTCCCCATATGTTTTTTCTATAGCGCAGATGTCTCCGTCTTTTATTTCCTCCATTAAAGAGGTATTTCCTCCGGAAATTTCCGGATATTTTCTGCGAAGATGAATGGCCTTTTTATAATATTGGTAAATAGAGTTTTTATCCTTTTCCTGCTCTTTCAGCGATCCAAAAGAATGTTCTACGACATCCATATTAGGCGGCGGCACGGTGGTTCCTTTACTGCCTTCTGTGTTCCAATACATGGGTGCTCTTTTGTTCTCATCTTTTCCGGATCCACTCATTCCCAGTTCTTCCCCATAATATACAAAAGCACTGCCGCTCATAAAAAGATTCATTGCACCTGCCAGCTTAACTTTATTGCTGTCCCTTCCTACAAAACCACTCACCCTTCCCGTATCATGATTACATAAAAAAGGAGCATCTATCATGTTGGGCTGATTTTTTTTATAATAGTCCGTTACGATTACCAGATTTTGCGCATATTTATTGGCACCCTTTCCATCTCCTGCACGGTTCAGCGTCTTTACAATCAATCCGTCATTATTCCCAAAGGTATAATTGAAAATACTGTCAATCCCGCTTTTATAATAACTGCCAATCACTTGAAAGGAATCCCATACCTCTGCAACAAGATAGGCCTCCGGATTCACGGATTTTACATACTTTTCGTACCAGGAAAGCACCTCTATATTCTTATCTTTGTTTCCCGTAAAGTATTCTTTTGCTGCATCCAGACGAAATCCTTCCACTCCCAGATTCATCCAAAAAGACGTTATCTTTTCTAAATCTTTTCGCAGCGCTTTACTGTCTAAATTCAAGTCCGGCATCTGATCCCAAAAAACCCCTTCATAGTACCAGGGAGTGCCTTCTATTTTGTAATAGCCGGCTTGATTCGCCGCTTCTTTTTTAAAATGATAATAATCCACATAAGGACATTCTTTTAAATCAGGTTCTTTCTTTTCATCCAATGTTTTCAAATACTCTGCCGCCTGTGTAAACCAAACATTCTTTGTAGAGGTATGATTGAAAACCATGTCCATGATAACACGAATATCTCTCTTCTTACATTCTGCAAGTAAGGTTTTAAAATCTTCCAGGGTTCCATACTGCTCATCTATAGTATAGTAATCTATTACGTCATATTTATGATAGGTAGTAGATGGCATTATGGGCATTAACCATATTCCATTAAATCCAAGTTCTTCTATATAATTTAATTTGGATATAAGACCGGGGATGTCACCAATGCCATCCCCGTTGCTATCGCAAAAAGAATAAACAAAGACTTCATAATACGTTCTGCAATTATGGTCGCTTTCTGTTTTTTCTTTTTCTATATTCTGTTTTTTTATAGTAGAATCTGTAGAATGGGAACATCCGGTTAATAGTAAAGAAACCAGCAGCAGGAATATCCAAAACCGCTTATATACTTTCTTCTTCACAATAGGTTCTCCTTCTTATTATCCTTTTACTGCTCCCGTTAATCCTTCTGCATAGAATTTCTGTGTGCAGATAAATACAATGGCAATAGGAATGGAAATACAAACCGCTCCTGCTGCAAAGCAGGTATACCAGTTATCAATGTATTCTTTTTCCAACATTTTCCACAGTCCTAAAGCTACCGTATAATACTCTGAATTGGCACGGCAGATAACTTTTGCAAAAATAAAATCAATCCAGGGTGAAATAAATGCGGTCAAAAGGGTATATACAATAATCGGCTTGCTAAGGGGAATGGTAATTTTTGTAAAAACATTCCATTTAGTTGCTCCATCCAAATAGGCCGATTCATCTAAGGCCTTTGGAATGGTATCAAAAAATCCTTTTGCAATATAAAATTGAAGCCCTGCTCCACCGGAATATACTAAAATCAGTGCAACTCTTATCATGGAGCCCTCCGAAAGTCCAATAGACTTCAGGATATAGTAAACGGCAACCATAGACATAAAGCTTGGAAACATACCTAAAATCAAGGCTACATTCATAAATGGCTTACGCATTTTAAAGCGAAGACGAGACATGGAATACGCCACTGCTAAAACAAAAAACGTAGAAATCAAGCAGGAAAAGATGGCAATAATTAAGGTGTTTTCAAACATTTTTGGAAAGTTTAATATATTGGTATTGGTAAACAGTCTCGTATAGTTATCAAGCGTAAAGCTTTGTGGAAAAAAAGTCTTCATATAGGAACCCTTTTCTGCACGAAAGCTTGTAAGGAGAACCCAGGCAATAGGAAATACCCATATTACCGATAAGACTGCCAATACAGCATGCACAATGCTATTTGAGACAAACTGCTTTGTTTTCATTGATGTTTTTTTCTTTGCATTCATTATTGGAATCCCTCCTCGTTTTTATATGAACCAGTGCTGCGATAGGTTATCAGGGATACAACGGCTAAGACCACAAAGGTTAAAATACCAATTACCGCCCCCAAATTAAAGAATTGTTTATCAATTGTCAGCTTATAAAGCCAGGTAACTAAAAGGTCCGTTTTACCCGCCGTAGAGTTTGTGGGTGTGGGGTGTCCCTGGGATAGCAGGAAAATAACATTAAAGTTGTTTACATTTCCCGCAAAAGTAGTGATCAGGTAAGGCGTGGTTACAAAAAGCATATACGGCAAGGTGATTTTGAAAAAAGTAACGACCGCATTGGCTCCATCTACTTTTGCCGCTTCATACAGTTCAGCCGGTATATTTTGTAGAATTCCGGTTACCTGGAGCAGTGTAAATGGAATTCCTACCCATAGATTAATGATGATGACCGTAGCCCTGGCCCACATGGTATTGGTAAAGAAGGGGAGGGACTCCGTTATCAGCCCCGCATTTCTTAGCAATACGTTAACTGCACCATCTGGCTGCAGCATCGTTCTCATAATCAGTAAAGATACAAACTGAGGTACTGCAATGGATAATACAAAGCAAAATCTCCAAAAACCTTTTGCTCTGGTTCCCTTTCGATTGATTAGAATTGCCAGGAGCATTCCAAATATGTAGTTTAATCCCGTTGCCAATACCGCCCATACCATTGTCCAACCAAGTACGGACCAGAAACTTTGTCCAATGGCATCTTGAAAGCTAAGTACTTTTTTGAAGTTATCCAGTCCCACCCAGTCAAATAAAACCAGATGATCTCCTACTTTACTATAGTTTGTAAAAGCCATGCTTATCATAAATATTAACGGCATTACCGTTAGCACAATAAGGGCAATCAATGGAAAGCTAAGTAAAGTTTTATGTAAATTTTGATCAAACAAACTCTTAATATCGTCTTTAATTGAATTAATGTGCTTTCCCTCTTTTTTCAGGCATTCTGTCTTATAAGCACTTTTTACAGCTTCCCGCCAAACAAGAATAAACGCAACTACTGCAAATATGGTTACAACCCCATATAATAAAATCAAGAGAGAATTATCTCCCTGGGTATATTCGAAAATTCCCTTTGCTTCATTCCAAACTTCTTCCTGCACTTTGTCGCCAAGAGAAGGAAGCATTTTTAAGTTATGTAATCCGGATTCTACCATAAATAGAATAAATCCGGCCTCTGTCAATAAAAACAACAATCCTTTTGTGAATTGTCCCCAAGCCATATTGCCTGCACCCATAATAAGCATGGATACTTTTGTCATGATTCCACCTTTTTTCACTGCATTTGTTACAGTATAAGGGCTTGGAAAATCATTTACTCTTTTTTTCTTTACCTTTTCGATTTTTCTACTCACCTGGCAACCTCCCATTACAATAAGATATTTTAGTATTAAGTCTAAAAGAACTCGCCTTTATAGCAAGTTCTTTTAGATTTATTATACTCTCATTGCCTTTCTTATTCAGCTAAAGATGTGTTCATGGATGTGTTTAATTCTTCCGTCTTTTCTGCTGCATTATCATGTGTGATTTCTTTATTAATTAAAGATTTACCAAAGTTTTCAGCTGGTCCCCAATAGTTACCCATTGCAGGTACAAATGGCTGAATAATAGATGTGGTATCAAAAGTTGCATTCTGTGCTACTACTAAAGCGTCGCTTTGAAGTGTAGGGTCTGCAAGTAGTTCTGTGTTACATGGTACAACGCTTCTTAAATCATAATGTGACTGCTGTGCTTCTTTGCTTCCTAAGTACTGAGCCAATGCTACTGCAACCTGTGGATATTCGCAGGTAGGATTTACTCCAATTGCTTTTGATCCTGCAAATGCCATCATTTGTTTTGTTTCTCCATTAATTGCAATCGTAGGAAGTTGTCTTGCGCCAAAGTTATCACCAAGTATTTCTTTTACTGCATTGCCATCCCAAGATCCTGAGAAGATAGCATTGATGCTGCCATCACGTAAGCCTGCAATGCCGGCTCCATCTGCATCATTTACAAAATTCTTATTATTTACCAAGTCTACTAAATAATTTGTTACTGCTACTCCATTATCACCATTGAATACGATTCCTGCTGCTTCATCGGTTCCATCACCAAACATAGTTCCACCATTTGCTACATAGAAGGATGCAATATTCCATGAGTTGGTTAATGGGAATGCAATCTTTCCTTTTTCAAGCATGGTATCTAAGCTGGAAGCGTCTTCTTCTGAATATACGCTCTTATCATAATACATAAACCATGTATTGGTTGTAAATGGAACTCCATAAATGTTGCCATCTACGGATACAGAATCTACAATTGCCTGAGAGTTTGTACTCTTTACATATTCTGCGGTATCGCCACCTAATTTTGCGATTGCGTTGGAAGCAATTAAATCGGTTAAGTTATCGTTTGCATACATATAAACATCGGCTGCTGCTTCTACGTCCTGTGTTACCGTTGCTTTTGCATCCCCTTCTGCACATACACCATATTCAAAGGTAATATCCCAGTTTGGATGTTCCGTTTTAAACTGTTCACACATAGTCTGTAGCCATTTTCCCTGTTCTTCTGCCTGATCTTCCGATGGGCTCCAAACGGTAAGTGTTGTTGTGATTGCTTCTTCTTCTGGCTCTGCTTCCGGTTCTGCTGCCGGTTCCTCTGTCTTTGCATCGGTTGTTGTGTTGTCTGTTGCTGCCGGTTCATTTTTGTTTCCGCAACCTACTAAAGATGCGATCATCGTTGTAGCCATAAGTAATGCTAATGCTTTTTTCTTCATAATCTTTGTTTCCTCCCTTTTAAGAATACATATGTTGTATTTCTTTGTAACTTCATTATACCTTTCGAAAGTTTACGAATAAATATCAACTCTCTTAGAAACGTGTTGTTTTTTTATTATATTTAAAATTAGAACGCAATCTTTTATTTTTTTATAGGCAGAGTGGTGAAAATTGGTTATAATTAAAGATAGTAAGTTTACATGAAAGGTATGGTCATTCCTATGGAGTTAGATGAAGTTTTAGACGCTTCTATTTTAATAGGGTATCATTTGCTTTGTAATGGGGCCGATGTTTACCGGGTAGAACAAAGTATTGATTATATTTGCGATGCCTATGGAGTAAAGGAGGTTCATTCTTTTGCCATTCCTTCCAGCATAGTCGTTACGATTTCAGATGGCAGGGTTTCCTTAACGAAGACAAAACGAATTTTAAATCGCCAGACAAATCTCAATCGTGTAGAGAAGCTCACCGGACTTTCCCGCTATATTTGTGCGGCAAGACCGGAATATCCTGTTATTTTAAATCAGATTGAAGAGATTTTATCCCTTCCAGTCTGGGGCCTTGGGTGGCAGTATGGTGCTCATTTTCTGGCAGGGTCTTCTTTTTGTTTATTTTTTGGTGGTAATTTTTGGGATTGTTTGATTTCCGGTGTCATTGGGGCTTTCATTATGTTTGTGACACAGGGATTACAGAAGCTCCACGCAAATTCCTTTTTTATAAATATAATCTGCAGTTTTTTTGCAGCTCTGATGGGTGGAAAAATCAGTTCATTTTTTCCGGAGCTTTTTCACGCTGACAAAATCATTATAGGGGGAATTATGCTTTTAGTTCCGGGGCTTGCCTTGGCAAATAGTATGAGAGATTTTATTGCAAGTGATACTATGACTGGGCTTTCCCGTATGGCAGAATCTTTATTTGTTGCCGTTGGAGTTGCTTTTGGTGTAGCCTGTGCCATGTTTTTTCTATGATTAAAACAGAAATGGAGATAAGAAGATGACCGAAGTATTGCAATGTGTCTGCGCCTTTACCGGCTCTCTTGGATTTGGGATTTTATTTAATATTCGAGGTAAGAATTTATTTTTTGCTGCCTTTGGCGGCGTACTAAGCTGGATGGTTTTTCTCTTTTCCGGTATGTTTATTACCGTAGATATCGGATGTTATTTTGTAGGGGCTGCTGCCATTTCCCTCTATTCTGAAGTTATGGCTATGGTTCGAAAGGTTCCGGTTACTATTTTTCTAGTTACTTCTATGATTCCCTTGGTTCCGGGAGGTGTTATTTTCTATACCATGCAGAACCTAATCCTTGGTAATATGGAGCTTGGCGCCAAAATGGGTGTCTTTGCTTTTGAAATTGCCGGCGCCATTGCTATGGGTATATTGCTTATGGCTTTTTTGGTACGAATGATAAAGCAAATACGGTGGCAGTTTTAACAATTGCCACCCTTTGCAATCTTCTGCATCTGAAAAAGTGCATTCTTTTCAATGATACAGGTGTCGTGTTCCTGATGGTATAAAAGCCGTACCGGGCTGTCTGATACAAAATCAGAGAACTCAATGGCTCTTTCACAGACTCCATTAAATAGCTTTGCCGATATTCTTCCTTTTTCAAGAACCAGATAAAAAGCCGACTCGGCTTCGTTTTTTAGCAGCTGGCTCTTGATTTTCTTATCCTGTGGAATGGATAAAGAAAACATCTCCACAGCAGACAAGGTAGCAAACCGGTATATTTCCATAGAAGACTTCTTTTCCTTTAGGATTTTCTTTGGAGCTGCTGCAGACTCCTTTAGCTCTCCCATCATATCCTTTATGTTCTTTACCAGTCCATCAAAGTCGGATTCTGCGTTCTCTGAAAATACAATGGCAAGTCCATTCTCCGGCAATGGCATTACCTGAACTGCTAAAACACCGGTATTGGATTCATACGACACTTCCTTTTTTGCTTCTTCTACAATCTCCTCAAAAAAGTTTTGTACCTTTTCTTTATTTTTGAAGAAATCTTCTAATTCTATATCTCGTTCCTTTAAGTCTTCCTCGGTTAAGATGCAGCGAACGGTAGCATCATCAATTCTACTAAATTCCATCTTTTTCACTCTTTCTTTGTGGTTTCCTTCAACAAAACCCTAGTTGGTTTTTTGTTCTTATATGAGTGTACTATATCGCAAAGCCAATAAAATATCAATTAAATTTCCATTAATTTTATGCAGGGTCTACTTTTATATTTTTATTCCAGTAGTCTTCACCAAAAATCCTAGGATATATGTGCGTCATGGATGAAAATATATCTTCGTTGGAAGGAGTCGCTCCCAGAGGCAGATATATAATATTATAATCGTCTTTAATTACCCGGCTTTTCACCTTTGAAATTCCAAACTGGTTTTTCTTATAGAAGGCAATCCTTCGTTCTCTGATATTCTTATCTTTTTCTGTATGGGAAAATGCCGGATTCTCTACTTCTGCCAATAAATATTTATATTGATGGGCTAGTTCTTCTTTTAAAAGGGTAAGAAATACCGAACCATAGCCTTTGCTTCTGTTTTCTTCAAATACCACCAGGTAGTCCAGTAAAATTGCTTTATCACCCTGTGCTTTTATAAGGTAAGCATAACCTTGTGGCTGATTTTCCTGAAAGAATCCATAACAGATATATTTTTCATCTAAAATCATCTGCTCTATCATTTCCTGTGATTTTACTTCGTCCTGATGAAAATCTTTCGATAAATGGTTCTCGTATATACTATTTCTTTCTTCTCTTGTTAATAATTTTGCTTCCATTTTTCTTTTTCCTTTCAAGGGGATTTTAATACGGCTAAGTATACCATTTCAAGGGGAGAATGGCAAGTTTTCTCCCTCGAAGCTCTCCTTTTTTGCATTCCCCGCTTGCAATGACTGCTATCCGTACATTTCCACTTATGAATGTACAAAGAAAATGCTCCATTACAAGCAAGCTTGCATGGAGCATTTTCTTTGTTTTCGCTTTTTTCTTGATTTTGCGATTATTTTAATGTAACTTTAGCGCCTTCTGCTTCTAATTTTGCTTTGATGTCTTCAGACTCTTCTTTTGTTGCTGCTTCTTTTACTATTTTAGGAGCACCATCTACTACTTCTTTTGCTTCTTTTAAGCCTAAGCCGGTTACTTCACGTACTACTTTGATAACCTTAACTTTGTTTGGTCCTACTTCTGTTAATTCTACGTCAAATTCAGTTTTTTCTTCTGCTTCTGCTGCTTCTCCGCCTGCTGCTGCTACGACTACGCCTGCTGCTGCAGATACACCAAATTCTTCTTCACATGCTTTTACTAAATCATTTAATTCTAATACGGTCATGCCTTTGATAGCATCAATAAATTCTTGAGTTGTCATTTTAAATACCTCCGATTTAATTTTTAATTTTTTTGTTGTTTGGGAATCCCATTATTCTGCTGCTTCGCCATTTTTCTCTGCAATCTGATTAAGAACGCGAGCCATGTTGGTGATAGGGGATTGTAAGCTTCCAAGTAACTTGGAAATAAGTTCTTCTCTTGATGGAATAGAAGCAAGTACTTTTACTCCAGCTGCATCATAGTATGTTCCTTCTACTACTGCGCCTTTGAATTCTAAAGCTTCCATTGTTTTTGTAGCTTTGTTTAAAATTCTTGCCGGTGCTGTGGCATCATCCATGCTAAATGCTACTGCAGATGGTCCGTCTAAGTGCAGGTCAAGCTGTGCAAAATCCGTTCCTTCAAAAGCACGTTTCATAAATGTGTTCTTGTATACTTTATATACAATGCCAGCATCTCTCAGCTCTTTACGAAGTGCTGTGTCCTGAGAAACGGTTAGTCCACGATAATCTACTAATACGGCAGCTTTTGCTTCTGCTACGTATCCTTTGATTTCGTCAATGATAGGTTGTTTGAGTTCTACCTTTGCCATGTTAAGTTTACCTCCTTATAGTTTTGAAATAAACCGAAAAGCTCCCGCTGAAAGACAGCGAGAGCGAAAAGTCATTCTTTACTCTTCCTCGGCAGGCGTTTGTATACTTATGCCATTGGACTTTCATCCGGCACCTACTGTCTTCGGTAGTTTGCCTTGTTTACACAAAGCTTTTATAGATTACCATAAATGTCAAGGCTTGTCAAGTACCTGAACGGATTTTTTACCTTGTTT
>JAVXEO010000065.1:0-11656 GCA_036658435.1 Acetivibrio sp. | reverse complement strand
GTAATTTCTGGCAGGATATCGTAAGTGCAGGAAATATTGCAGGAATTTAAAAAAACTTTGGAGTAACTAAAAAACAGGAGGCAGGTGAATTGATTACCTGCCTCCTACTTCCTATAAAAAGTAAACTTATAGAATGGGAATCCATTGAAAACAAATGGCTATAAAATAAACCAGGAGAAATAAAGTTAAAAGTGCCAGGTAAATCCCGTCTTTTTTCTTCATTTTTTTTAGCAAAAAGCCTGCGGCAAGTCCAATAAGAAAATCTACAATAAGGGCAATGGGGACGAGGAACCATTGGGAGTTTGGTTCCTTTGGAAAAAGGGACAAAAATCCAACCACAGGAAGAATATGCACAACGTCATAAACATGTGCCATGCCTAAATACAGAACGGATAAAAGATTAACAACCAGAGAAACAGCCCCAAAGAGCAGACCTCCACCGATAATAGGAAAACGATTCCAAAATTTTTCTTTTTTCATAAGATACCTCCATTTTCTTTGCTCAATATACAGTAACCACAGCACCCAGACTTGCACTTCGGACAAAAGATTTGTTCTCTAATAAAGAAAGTTCTTCCTTATTTCCGGTAACCACCATGCCTGCCAGGTTTTTGCTGTCTTTGGTAACGGGAATTCCGGTTATTTCCACAAAAAGTTCCATGGATTGGGGGAGGGAATCTGTGGCAGAAAACCCATAAAGTTCAGATTCGTCTTGAATCAATCCACATCCATCCGCCTCTGCACCATTGGAATCGCCATGAAGAGTGTCAACCCAACACCAGGCTAAATCAACGCCTTTTGGAAGCATGGCCAAAACTTCTTGATAGGAATAGGTTTGATCAAAAGAAATACCAAACTCTGCAACTTCTCCCTCTCTCAGCAAGTCCACCTTCTCAAATTCCAAAATTGAACCTTCATAGTTTCCCTGGGGCCATAGAAACTGCATTACCTTACTGCCATAGGTCGTATAGACCGTTTGGTATTGATTTTTCAGCCAGTCATTACTTACATTTTTTTGAAAGGTAGGATACACGTCCGCCCCCGGTACACGAAGAGTGCCTTCAAAAACGGGAATGCCTTCTACCAACTTATACCTTGGGGCGGTAGCAAAAGTGTCGCCTAGTTTATAAGTACTCGTCCAGGAACCCACATGTAAATTTGCGCCCTGAACACTATATTGATCCGATACTTTGATAATTTGTTTGTTTAGCAGATGGGGCCTTAATTGAATCACCACCAAAATAGCTAAAAACACCATAAGCGTTCCTACAAGAAAACTTGTCAAAGCAATGCGTAAATAACTCTTTTGTTTTGCTTCCCGAAAAAGATCGTGTTCCATGGGTGCATCAAAAATTTCTTCGGAAAATAATTCATTAAGCTCCTCCTCTTTATTTGTATCGCATATATTATCTGCATTATCTTTCATATTCATCTCTCCATTCTTTCTGAAATGCTTTTCTGGCCCGGTATAGATAAGTTTTTACGGTAGACTCATTCATATCCAGCAAAAGACCAATTTTCTGGTAACTTAAATTCATATCATATTTTAATAAAAGTAAATTCCTGTGGACATTTGTGAGACGGTTCCATACATTTTTTGTCTTCAAGGCATCTTCTTTTTTTAAAAATAAAAATTCGCCATCGGCTTCATTGCTTAAATTTTCTGTTAATTCCAATACATCAATACAAACTTGTGGGTTTCGTTTGCTTTTCCTACACTGGTCACGCCAACGGTTAATAGCTACTCGAAATAGCCAGGAGGAAAGATTATCCGTGCTAAGAATCGGCATAAATTCGATGGCTTTGCAAAAAGTTTCCTGCACAATATCTTCGGCATCCTGTGAACTACATCCTAACTTCATTAAATATCGACACAGAAGCAGGGATCGCTCCCGGTAGAACTTTTCCAGTAATGTTGCCTCCATGAGAACTCCTTTCTTTGACTTTCACTTATATAACGTTCCTGATGGATAAAAGTATACAACAAATAGGAAAGAATAAACAAGAAAGTGTTTGAACTCTAAATAAAAAAAGACTAAAATGGTATCATTGAACAGAAGAAATAAAAGAGAAGAAGGGAAACTATAAAAGCCATGGAAGAATATTTGGATTTGCTAAACGAAGATGGAAGCCTTCGCGGGATTGTAAAAGAAAGAAGTGCGGTGCATCGAGATGGGGACCTGCATAGAACATCTCATGTTTGGATAGCCAGAAAGAATAAAAAGAACGGAATCGATATTTTACTGCAAAAAAGAAGTAAAAATAAGGATGCTTATCCGGGATGTTATGATATATCTTCTGCAGGGCATATTCCGGCAGGCAGCGATTATATAGAATCAGCATGCAGAGAACTTAAAGAAGAGCTTGGACTTGAGGTAGAAAAAGAAGAGCTTATTTTGAAAGGGAGAAGGAGAATTCGGTGGGAAGAGACCTTTCATGGCGCTTTGTTTCGAGATAACCAGATAAGCAATATCTATCTTCTGTGGAAAGATTTTGAACCGGAAGATTTGATTCTTCAAAAGGAAGAAATCGAATCGGTTATGTGGATGGATTATGGAAAATGTGTGGATGGAGTGAAAAGAAATACATTTAAAAACTGCATTGTTTTAGAAGAACTGGAAATGCTTCTGAAAGTGGAAGGAGAGAGGAAAGCATGATACATAAAAAAGTGGACATAAAGGTTGGAAAAGAAGGAAGGGCAAGACTGGAAACCTATTTTCTGGATAATTTTCCGGAAGTGGATAGGACAAGAATTCGTCCGGTCGTGCTGCTCTGCCCGGGTGGGGCCTATGAATTTACTTCTGACAGGGAGGCAGAGGCTGTGGCGGTACAGTTTATGGCAAGGGGGTTTCATGCCTGCATTCTAAGATATTCCGTTGCACCTGCTATATATCCTCAGGCACTGTTGGAGCTGACGGCAGCAGTTTCCTACTTAAGACAAAACCATAGGGAATATTTTCTGGATCCCAACAAAATTATTGTGGCAGGATTTTCTGCAGGTGGTCATTTGGCAGCAACACTAGGCGTGTACTGGCAGGAAAAATGGTTGGAGGAATTAACCGGGGAAGACAGGGACCAATACCGCCCCAACGCTTTATTGCTATGCTATCCGGTGATTACCTCAGGAGAATACACCCATGTGGGAAGTATGAGGAATCTAATGGGAAAAGCCCCCTCCAAGGAACTGAAAGAAAAACTCAGTTTGGAAAAGCACGTAACTTTCGCTGTTCCGCCGGTATTTATGTGGCATACCTGGGATGATGACTGTGTACCGGTAGAAAATAGTCTATTGTTTGCAAATGCACTAAGAAAAGCAGGTGTGAGTTTGGAGTTACATCTATTTCCTCATGGCTGCCATGGACTTTCTCTGGCAAATGAAGAAACGAAAAATACAAATAATGGACTGGGTGTAGAAAAGAACTGTCAGATTTGGATGGAATTAGCCGGAGCATGGATGAAAGAAATTTAAAATAAAAGGACAGGATTAAACCTCCCATAATTGGAAATACTAGGAATACATAGTTTCGATGATGGGAGGCTTTTTATGTTACGAACCTTATTGCGCCGGAAAAAACTAAAATATTATCTGGTGCTTCTTATTATATTATGGAGTGGCGTTATTGTAAATGCAGCTTTGCATAACCTTCCTTTTCCACAACAGACAGCCAATACACTTGTAGAGGAGAAGCCCTCTATCCTTTTGGAGAAAAGATATCCCGGGAAGCTGACGCTGCAGGAGAAAGAAAAGGTGGCTGCTGATTTTCTAAAAGCTATGCAGGGAAAGACCGTCAAAGAAATAAAAACGGAGGAGCTGTTTACAATTTATGCGTATTCCCCACGCCTTCATTCTTACATTGTTTCAGAAAATAAAAAAATTAATTTAAACATGGTCTTTTTCTATGAAGAAGAGAAGAAAGAGACCGGTTTTATTGCAGCTACACCAATTTACAATGAAGACTATTAAAACCACTGCTTTCGACTACGGTAGCGGCGCCTGCGATGTACCATTTCATTGTATAAGAGGACGGAAATTAGATTTCTCATCCAATCCGGCTGTCCATTATTGTCATAGTCCGGTCGTGGGGGCTGGTAGCATGGGCGGTTTGGGGGACACATGGGCATTGGAGGCGGCGGACAATATCGTCCCGGCCCACAGGGTCCATAGGGAGGACGGAGGCTTTCTGCTTCAAGAGGAGCAAACGTCTGCTCTGCAATGCGAATATAGATATCATCCGTAATTTTCCCAAGGGTTACGGCATCGGGGATTCGGCTAAACATAGAACTGCCATCGTATTCTAGTCTATCACATTGATCTTCTACTTCAACTAGTATTTTTCTTACGGTTTGGGGATAAATGCCCTTCATATACTCCACATCCTGATCCAATTCTTCCGAATTATCATATCCATAAAGGGGATATTTTGGAATTTCATCATTTTTTATCATTCTTTTATATTAACTCCCATAATGATTATTTTATACATATATATGAAGGAAAAATGTAAATGATACTTTCTTTCTAAGGATTCCTTTGGTACAATAGGAAAGTGAGGAAGTGATGAAATGAAAGCAAAGAAATTAAAAAATAAAGGAATAGAGAAACACATTTATAAAACATTGATATTATTGGGCGTATTTGTAGCGGCACTGCTTTTTATGAGCAAAAATATAAAGGAAGAAGAAATAACTTTGGAAAAAGCGGTGAAGATGAAAGAAGCTTCTTTTCCCCTTCTGTATTTAATGACAGATGGGTATAAGGTAAACCGGCTGCACGGTTATAGCAGCAATATGGACGCCAATGTGATTCGGGAAGCAATCATACCGGTATATCAAAATAAAGAAGTTCTGGTGCGGTTTGCAGAAAATAAGACCATTATAAAAAAAATAATATATGAAGTGCGTGCATTAAAAGAAAATGAATTACTGGATGGGGGTACCATAAATGCCCTGGAAGTTATAGAGGATGGAAAATCTGCAAAGATAAAAATACAGGCAAATTTGGAAACCAGTACGGAATACGCAATGAAAATTACAGCAGTAACAGAAGAAGGCCGTAAGATAAACTTTTACACCCGTATAAAATATTACGAAACGAATTCTTTCTTGGATAAAAAATTGAATTTTGTAAAAAGCTTTCACGAAAAAAGTTTCGATAAGAAAAAAGCGGAGAACTTAACAACCTACTTAGAGACGGATGGAAGCGAAGATAACACAAACTTTTCAAAAGTCACCATTCATTCCAGCCTTGAAATGCTTTCCTGGGGAAAATTAAAACCCCAGATTTGTACGGAGGTTGTGCCCACGATTAAAGAGTTTAATGTAGAAACGGCATCCATACAATTGGAATATTTTGTAAAAATAAAGAACAACTCCGGAAGGGAAATATACAATGTAAAAGAGTTTTACAGGGTGAGATATACGGCAAATAGAATTTATCTCCTAAATTATGAAAGGACGATGGAAGCTTTATTTGATATAAACCTTACCAGTCTTGCAAAAAGTGAATTCAAACTGGGAGTAACCGCAGAGGAGAATATGCAGCTTGCAACCGGAGGGGAAAATGGAAAGGTTGCCTTTGTGAGAAATGGAGAACTTTGGTATTATAATTTGCCAGAAAACAAAGCGGTTTGTGTATTTTCATTTCGCCAGGAAGAAGAAACTAATTTTCAAAATGATTATGATCAGCATGATATTCAGATTCTAAACATGGACGATGGCGGAAATATGAATTTTATAGTATATGGATATATGAATCGGGGAGATTATGAAGGAAAGGTGGCAATGGTTCTATACCATTACAGTTCAGATACCAATCGGATTGAGGAGCTGGTCTATATTCCCCTGGAAACAACCTATCAGATGTTAAAAGTGGATATGAACGATTTTAGTTATGTAAGCCAAAAAGGTGTCTTTTATTTTAGCATGAATGATACCGTTTATTCTTATAATATAGCAGCAAAAAAATTAAAGGCTATTGTAAAGAATGTTTCCAAAGAAAACTTTGCTCCACTTACGGCCAATCACGGTATTGCCTGGACAGAATTCAATCATGAAAAAGAGTATCTGGTGGTTATGAATCTGGAAACAGAGGAACAGAATAAGATCGAGGCACCACAAGGTGAAAGCATCCGCATATTTGGAGATATTCAGTCTAATGTTATTTACGGATATGTACGTAAATCGGATATACAGGAAACACCGGAAGGAACCATAGTTTACCCGGCCTATTTAATGGAAATAGCAGATGTGAATGGAAACGTATTGAAAACATATAAACAAAAAAAAGCGTATGTAGTAGATTCGGAAGTAAAGGGAAATATTGTAAAACTCTATCGAATAAAGAAGACAAAAAATGGATACCGGCAAATAGGGGAAGACAGTATTCTAAGTCAAGGCCCATCGGAGTCCCAGATTATTGGAATTAAGATTCGAACAACCGAGCTGATGCTCACAGAAAAATATCTTTCCATGCCGGATGGATTTGCAATGGAGAAAAAACCAAAAGTCGTGAAAACAACCAATATGATTTTGAAAGATGATACAACCTTGCATCTTCCGGAAAAGAAAGAAGCGGCCGAAAAATATTATGTATATGCAAATGGAAATATTATAAGCTCATTTTCAGAAGCAGCGGATGGAATTCGTTTAGCCGATGAAAAAATGGGCGTTGTAGTAAATGAGAAACAACGTTTGATTTGGGAAAGAAGCGGTAAATTTAATCGAAAAACCATAGGCCGTGTAAAAGAAATCAGAAGCGGAAATGGAATAACCAGCATTGGAGCCAGCCTTTATATGGTATTGCAAAACAATCAGATTTCTGCAAATGCCAAGGAACTATCGGAATCCGAAAAATCTATTTTTGGTATACTGGAGAAACATATAGACAATCCAATTAATTTAACGGGCTGTACATTGGATGAGGTATTGTACTTCGTTAGTGAAAATAATCTGGTAATTGCAATGAAAGATAGGAATCATGCCGTAGTAATAACTGGATATGATGAATTTACAGTAACGTATTTTGACCCAGAAACCGGAATGATAAAAACATCTATTTCTAAAGCCTCCACTTTATTTGAAGCCAATGGAAATGTGTTTATCAGTTATATGAACTAATTAGAAAGACAATAAAGGAGGAAATGATAATGACAAATTTACCAACACCACATAACAATGCCTTAGAAGGAGAAATAGCGAAAACAGTTTTAATGCCCGGGGACCCGTTAAGAGCCAAGTACATTGCAGAGACTTATTTAGAAAATCCGGTTTGTTTTAATACGGTAAGAAATATGCTGGGCTATACCGGTATGTATGAAGGAAAAAAAGTTTCTGTCATGGGTGGAGGAATGGGAATGCCTTCTATAGGAATCTATTCCTATGAACTTTTTAATTTTTATGGAGTAGAGAATATCATTCGTATTGGATCCGCCGGTGGATTGGGAGACAAGGTAAAGGTAAGAGACATCGTAATTGGAATGGGAGCCTCTACAAATTCCAACTATGCAAAGCAATACCGACTTCCCGGCACCTATGCACCCATTGCAGATTTTGGACTTTTAAAGGAAGCGGTGGATATTGCGGAGGAATATGGAACACCGGTGGTGGTAGGAAATATATTATCTTCAGACACCTTTTATAATGATAATACCGAGGCAGCGGCACAGTGGAAAGAGATGAATGTGCTGTGTATTGAAATGGAAGCGGCAGCACTTTATATGAATGCAGCCCGTGCAGGAAAAAAAGCACTATGTATTTGCACAATTTCGGATCATATTTTTACAGGGGAGTCACTTTGTGCAGAAGAACGGCAAAATTCTTTTCATGATATGATGAAAATTGCACTAAAAATAGGACATTAGGGATTGTTTTTTAAGACACATTGTGATATCATCATAATCACTTCCTATTCAAAGAATAGGGGTGAGCAAAATAAAAGGAGGAAATTTATTTATGAAAAAAAGAGTATTAGCACTGGCAATGGCAACTGTATTAGCTATGTCAACATTAGTAGCATGCGGTTCCAAAAACACAGCAGGGGAAACCAATAATGGGGCTGCGACAACAGAAGAAGCAACACCAGCACCAGAAGAAGAAGCAGAAGCAGAAGAACCTGCAGCAGAACCAATCAAAATTGGTATTGTTACAGACGTTGGTGGTGTAAATGATGGTTCTTTCAACCAGTCATCATGGGAAGGCCTTCAAAGAGCACAGTTAGAATTAGGAATTGAAGCTAAATATTTAGAGTCTGCTACAGATGCTGACTATACACCAAACATTGAAACTTTTGTTGATGATGGTTATGATTTAGTTATCTGCGTTGGCTATATGTTAGCTGATGCTACAAAGGCAGCAGCAGAAGCTTATCCAGAACAGAAATTTGCTATTATTGATGATGCTTCTATTGATTTGCCAAACGTAACTTGCTTAATGTTTGCTCAGGAACAAGCTTCTTACTTAGTAGGTCTTGTTGCTGGTTTAACAACAAAATCTAACACGGTTGGATTTGTACTTGGTATGGCTAGTGAATCAATGAACTTATTCGGTTACGGATACCTTGCAGGTGTAATCGATGCAAATAAAGATGCTAAGATTCTTCAATACAATGCAAACAACTTTGGTGATACAGCTGGTGGTAAATCTGCTGCAACATCTATGATTACCAATGGCGCTGACGTTATCTTCCATGCAGCTGGCGGTACCGGTATTGGTGTTATTGAAGGATGTAAAGAAAACGGAATCAAAGCAATTGGTGTTGATAGTGACCAGAGCGTTTTAGCTCCGGAAACAGTTATCACATCCGCTATGAAGAGAGTAGATAATGCTTGTTATGATATGGCAAAAGCTATGCAGGACGGAACTATTACACCTGGACTTAAGAAGTATGACTTAGCAATTGCTGGTGTTGATATTGCACCAACAACAGACCTTTTATCAGAAGACGTTCTTGCAGCAGTTAATGATGCAAAAGAAAAAGTTATTGCTGGCGATATCGTAGTTCCTGCTAGCAAAGCTGACTTCGAAGCTAAATATGGCGATATCTATGAATTAGATTAAGTCTTAAAAAGAAGACGAAGACTGCAGAATAGTTTGGTAACAAAATGAAATAAAGTAGGTGAGGAAGCTTCGAAAACAGAGATTTTTAAAGGATTCGGAGCTCCTCCCATTTTTGAGTCGTTTTTCTTTTGCTGGAAGCGTCCAACATTAGAAAAAACACTTAAAGGAGATGGTTCAATACTGAAAGTGTTGAATATTCCTGAAGGTCTTTTGAAGAGCTGACGGAAGGGAAGCTGTGTCTAGAATCCTATGGATTTGCAGATATAATAATGATATAATATAACAAAAGGAGGAGAGCCCTTGGAAAAGCAGAGAAATGTCGATATGGGTACTGTTGTAATCCAAATGAAAGACATTGTAAAAAAATTTGGTAACTTTGTTGCCAACGATGGAGTTAACTTAACCGTACATAAAGGGGAAGTACACGCCATTTTAGGAGAAAATGGCGCCGGAAAAAGTACACTAATGAATGTACTGTATGGTTTGTATCACCCAACATCTGGAGAGATTCTGGTTGGAGGAACAAAGGTGGAGATTGATTCCCCAAAGAAAGCCATTGAACTGGGGATCGGAATGGTACATCAGCACTTTATGCTGGTACAGCCATTTACAGTAACGGAGAATATTATTCTTGGTATGGAGCCAAAAAAGGGGATTGTTGTTGATCTTAAGAAGGCCCGTGAGGATGTAAAAGCGATATCGGAACGTTATAACCTGCAGGTGGATGTCGATGCGAAAATCGAAGATATTTCAGTTGGTATGCAGCAGCGGGTTGAGATTCTTAAAGTGCTCTATCGTGGAGCGGATATCTTGATTTTGGATGAACCTACAGCATCTTTGACCCCACAGGAAATCGAAGAATTAATTGAAATTATTGGTAACCTTACAAAAGATGGAAAATCTGTAATATTGATTACACATAAACTAAAAGAAATTAAAGCTTCTGCAGATTATTGTACGATTATACGCCGAGGCAAATATATTAATACCGTTAATGTAGAGGAAGTAAATGAAAATGAACTTGCCTCAATGATGGTAGGAAGAAATGTAGAATTTGTAGTAGATAAGAAAGAGTTAGAACCGGGAGAAAATGTTCTGGAAGTAAAAGATATTCATGGAGTAGATTATCGTGGTATCGAAATATTAAAAGGTCTTGATCTTCACGTTCGACGAGGTGAAATAGTTGGTATTGCCGGTATAGATGGTAACGGACAAACGGAACTGGTTGAGATTCTGACGGGACTTCGAAAAGCGAAAAAAGGACAGGTCACTATTAATGGGGAAGATATTTACAATGCACCTCCAAGAACTGTATTCCAAAAAGGCGTTTCCAGTATTCCGGAGGACAGACAGAAACATGGTCTTGTTTTGGACTTTTCTGTGGCAGAGAATATGATTCTTCAAAACTTTGGAGAACCAAACTTCTCAAAAAATGGAGTATTGAAAAAAGGTGCCATTACAGAATTCACCAAAGACCTTATTGAGAAATTTGATATTCGTCCAAGTGGCTGTGAGGAACAGGCAGCCGGAGAACTTTCCGGTGGAAATCAGCAGAAAATTATTATAGCCCGTGAAGTAACAAACGATAAAGATTTACTAATTGCAGTAAATCCAACCCGTGGTCTTGACGTTGGAGCTATAGAATTCGTACATAAATATATTGTAGAACAGAGAAATAAGAACAAAGCGGTACTTTTAGTATCCTTTGAATTAGATGAAATCATGAGCTTATCCGATCGAATCAACGTTATTTATGATGGCAAAATTGTTGGTGAAGTGAGCGGAAGCGAAGCAAATGAAAAGACATTAGGATTATTAATGGCAGGCGGAGGTGTAAAACATGAATAAGAAGAAATCGTTAAAAGACAGCAATGTGTTGTTTACACTAATCGCAATTTTAATTGGATTCGTATTTGGAGCAATCATGTTAAAGCTTGCAAAAATCAGTCCGATAGAAGCATATGTAAGCTTGTTTAACGGAGTGTTCAGCAGACCAAAGAATATGATATGGTCCGTAATTTATGCAACGCCGCTAATTTTAACCGGATTGTCCGTTGCATTTTCATTCCGTACTGGTGTATTTAATATTGGTGCAGAAGGACAGTTTGTTGTTGGTACGCTGGCAGCTTGCTGCGTTGGTATCTTAGTAGATGTACCTAAGATTATACATATTCCTCTTTGCTTTATTGCAGCCATTGCTGCAGGTTCTCTATGGGGAATTTTAGTTGCCTACTTAAAAGTAAAGCGCGGAATCAATGAAGTTCTATCCATGATTATGTTTAACTGGATTGCATTTTACTTATCAAATTATATTATGAATTTCACCATTCTTCACAAACAAAATGGTGGAGAAGCTACAAAGGACGTATTGGATTCGGCTAAAATAACCCTTCCTTTCCTGGATGCCAAAACATTTGGTCCAAATGCAAACTGGGGTATTATTATAGCGATTCTTGCAGCACTTTTAATTTACTTTATTATTAATAAAACAACACTTGGCTATCAATTACGTGCAGTTGGATTTAATAAAAATGCAGCGGAGTATGGTGGTATTAGTGCAAATCGTGCGGTAATGACGGCTATGGCTATTTCCGGTGGTCTG
>JAVXEO010000064.1:0-11794 GCA_036658435.1 Acetivibrio sp. | reverse complement strand
AATCTGTGCCATACTTCCATTTTTTGATTCCTCATTGATTGCATAATCATATGGGGCAAATTTTCCATGCACATCACTGGTTGCAAGAACTTGAATCGTAACGTCACCTGCTCCTTTTGCTGTTACCTCTGCAAAAGCTGTCATACCAGTACTTGTTGCCAGTACTGCCACTGCACTTAACATGGCCAGGGCTTTCTTAAAAACCTTTTTCATAATCTTCGTCTCCCTTTGTTTGTTTTGTCTAGATTTTATTTCTAGCTGTTCTCATTATAGTATACTATGCCAAAATTTTAAAGGGACATCCGTCCTATTTTGTTACTATCTTCTAAATTTAGTTTAAATTCTCTTATTCGAAAAGCTCATTTATTTTATCTTTCATTTTTTTCTTTCCCTTGGTCGGTTCCGTTTTTCCTTTTGTTGTTTCTTTTTCAGGGCTGACCCTATTTCCGGTCATTGCCTCGTCAAAAGATTTCAAAAGTTCTCTTTGCTCATGGTTTAATCCCGTTGGTACTTGTACAACCAAAGTCACATAATGATCCCCACGTACGGCCTTATTTCTAAGAGTAGGAACGCCTTTTCCACGTAATCTTACCTTTGTATCCGTTTGTGTTCCCGCTTTTATTGTATACATAACATCCCCATCTACTGTGGTAATTCGAATTTCTCCACCTAAAGCTGCCTGTGCATAAGAAATTGGTGCTGTGGAAAAAATGTCATAATCCTGACGCTGTAAAATTGGGTGGCGGCTTACATTGACTTCTACCAGCAAGTCACCTCTTGGTCCTCCATTTTGACCAGGCTCTCCCTTTTCACGAATTCTTACACTCTGTCCATTATCAATTCCTGCTGGAATCGTAATCGTAATTTTCTTTTTATTGGATACAAACCCTGTTCCATAACAGTCCGAACACTTTTCTTTAATTATTTTACCTGTTCCACGGCAATCTGGGCAGGCTTGTACGTTACGAACCATACCAAATAATGACTGCTGGGTGAAGACAACCTGTCCTTTTCCTCCACACTTTGTACAGGTTTCCGAAGATGTTCCTGGTTTTGCTCCTGTTCCATGGCAGGTGCTGCAGCTCTCTTTTAAATTAAGTTCCAGTTCCTTTTCACATCCAAAGCAAGCCTCTTCAAAGGTAATTCTAGCCGAGGCGCGAACATTGGCTCCCTTCATGGGTCCATTGTTTGGACGACGGCTTCTTCCTCCACCCCCGCCAAATAAGTCACCAAAGATGTCACCAAAAATGTCACCCATATCCATACCAGAGAAATCAAAGCCACCGGCTCCGCCGCCACCATTTTCAAAAGCAGCATGACCAAACTGGTCGTACTGTCTTCTTTTATCTGCATCACTTAATACTGCATACGCTTCGGAAGCTTCCTTAAACTTCTTCTCCGCTTCTGCATCTCCGGGGTTCATATCCGGATGATACTTTTTTGCTAATACTCTATATGCTTTTTTAATTTCGTCGTCAGAAGCTCCTCTGGATATTCCAAGGACTTCATAATAATCTCTCTTACTCTCAGCCATAATTATCCTCTTTCTTATCTACTTATCTATAGCACAATTTCCCCCGCCGGTCAGCGGGGGATAAAGCACAAATTCATTTAATTATTTTATACCTCGCGATAATCTCCGTCTACAACGTCGCTATCATAAGTTTCTGTATTTCCGCCGGAATTTCCCATATCCGGTCCCTGTGTGCCTTGTGCTCCCTGGGTTTGTGCCTGCTGCTCATAAACTTTTTGGAATAAAGCCTGTGCATCGGTCATTAGTTTTTCTTTTGCAGCTTTGATGTCCTCTACTTCACCGTCTGACATTACCTCTGGATTTGATTTCTCAATTAATTCTTTTAAGTGTGCAAGATCTGCTTCTACACCGGTTTTTTCTTCTGCACTTAATTTGTCTCCCACTTCCTGCAATGCTTTTTCTGTTTGGAAAATCATAGAGTCCGCATCATTACGTGCATCAATTCCGTCTTTACGTTTCTTATCCTGGGCTTCAAATTCAGCTGCTTCTTTTACTGCATTGTCAATATCATTGTCTGACATATTAGAACCTGCTGTAATGGTAACATGTTGTTCTTTTCCTGTTCCTAAATCTTTTGCAGAAACATTAACAATACCATTGGCATCAATATCAAAAGTAACTTCAACCTGAGGTACCCCTCTTCTTGCAGGTGGAATACCATCCAGACGGAATTGTCCAAGAGACTTGTTATCTTTTGCAAACTGTCTTTCTCCTTGAACAATATTAATATCAACTGCAGTTTGATTATCTGCTGCGGTAGAGAAAATCTGGCTCTTCTTTGTTGGAATGGTTGTATTTCTTTCAATCAATCTGGTTGCTACACCACCCATAGTTTCAATTGACAGAGACAATGGAGTTACATCAAGTAAAAGAATATCACCGGCACCCGCATCTCCTGCTAATTTACCACCTTGAATGGAAGCGCCAAGTGCAACACATTCATCTGGGTTTAAGGTCTTAGATGGTTCTTTTCCGGTTAACTGTTTTACTTTATCCTGTACTGCAGGAATACGGGTTGAACCGCCAACCAGTAATACCTGGCCTAACTCGGATGAGCTGATTCCAGCATCTCTTAACGCATTCTGAACAGGAGTAATGGTTCTTTCTACTAAATCATGGGTTAATTCATCAAACTTTGCTCTTGTCAAGTTTATATCAAAATGTTTTGGACCTTCTGCCGTTGCTGTAATAAATGGAAGGTTAATATTCGTTGTTGTTGCAGAAGATAATTCTTTCTTTGCTTTTTCTGCTGCTTCTCTTAATCTTTGAAGTGCCATTTTATCCAAGGATAAGTCAACACCTTCTGCCTTTTTAAATTCATCAATCATATAACGAGTAACTTTTTCATCAAAGTCATCTCCGCCAAGTCTATTGTCTCCAGAAGTTGCTAATACTTCAATAACTCCATCTCCAATTTCAATAACGGAAACATCAAAGGTTCCACCACCTAAGTCATATACCATGATTTTTTGTTCATGTTCATTGTCAAGACCGTAAGCTAGGGCTGCTGCCGTTGGTTCATTGATGATACGTTTTACTTCCAGACCTGCAATTTTTCCTGCATCCTTTGTAGCCTGACGTTGTGCATCATTGAAATAAGCCGGAACGGTAATAACTGCCTCTGTTACTTTTTCTCCAAGATAGCTTTCCGCATCTGTTTTCATTTTCTGAAGTGTCATGGCCGATATTTCCTGTGGTGTAAATTTTTTGTCATCAATAGATACTTTAAAATCTGTTCCCATATGTCGTTTAATGGAAGATATTGTTTTGTCTGCATTGGTTACTGCCTGACGTTTTGCAGGTTCTCCAACGAGTCTTTCTCCATTTTTTGTAAATGCAACAACCGAAGGTGTTGTTCTAGATCCTTCTGTATTGGCGATAACAACCGGCTGTCCACCTTCCATAACTGCTACGCATGAATTTGTTGTTCCTAAATCAATTCCTATTATTTTACTCATAATGAATTCCTCCTAATGAAATATCAAATTAATTTACTACTTTTACCATACTGTGCCGAACTACTGTTTCACGATACATATAACCTTTTTGCAGCTCTTCGGATACTATATTTTCATCCTGGCTGTCATCTTCCGCATGCATCACTGCATTATGGAAATTTGGATCAAATTCTTTACCAATTGCCTCAATTGGCTTTACACCGGCAGATTCTAAGGTTGTCATAAGCTGCTTATAAATTTGTTCGATTCCCTGTACAAAGGCAGATTCTTTCTCATCCTCTGGTACCGAGCCCAGACCACGCTCAAAATTGTCTATTACCGGAAGAATCTTTTCTACAATATCTCTTGCTCCTATTTCAAACATCTGGGTTTTTTCTTTTTCCGTGCGTTTACGGAAATTATCAAATTCTGCCATGGTTCGCATCAAACGATCGTTTAGTTCTTCTATTTGTTCGTCCTTTTTATCTTTTTTCTTTTTAAATCCCTTTTTTTCTTTTTTTTCTACAGCATCCTTTTTTTCTACAGAGTCTTTCTCTTCATCCTCTGTTTTTACGTCTTCTGTGTCTTGTAAATCCTTTTTGATTTCTGGTTCTTCACTGATTATTGCATCTTCTGAAGGTTCCATTTCATCCCTTTGCTTTGTTTCATTTTCCTGCACTTTACAATTCCGCCTTTCTTATGTCTTGTTTTTAAATATATCATCTAACTGAACCATTAAGGTTTGTAAGGTTCCAACCACTTTTTCATAATCCATGCGCTTGGGTCCCACAATTCCAATCTTTCCATAAACGCCTTCTTCTATTTCGTAAGTAGCCGTTACCACAGAACAATCTTTCATAACCTGCAGGGGAGATTCATCTCCTATATAGACTTGAATTCCTCGATCCTGCATTTCCTCTCCAAAGTTTGTATTATTAATCAACTTGGTTAGTTCATCTTTTTCCTCAAAGGTGTAAAGAAGTTCACTTGCTTTTTGTGCATCGCTTAATTCAGGATACCTTAGTATATTGGTTGCACCACTTGTGTAAATTTCCAGATTTTCTTCCTCACCTACTGCTTCTGCAATCACATCCAGTATCTTTCCAACTAAGCGGCTATACTCTCCTGCCTGTTCTTTCATTTTCTGAATTAATGACATATTGATTTCTGTCAAATCCAGTCCCTGCAAAAAAGTATTTAGAAGAATATTAAGCTTAAGCACCATATCCTTATCCATAGGTAATTTTAGGTTAATAATTTTGTTTTTTACAATATTTCCTTCAATTACAATAACTGCCAGCAGTTGGGTGTCATCTACTTCTGAAAGTTGTACAAATTTAACTTTTTTATGCTTATACTTTGGTTTCGAAACCATCGAGGTGTAATTCGTATTGACAGCTAAAAGCTTTGCAACGTGCTGCAAAAGTATTTCTATCTTATCTGCTTTCTTGTCTAATTCTTCTCGAATATTTTCTATTTCCTGTACCTTTTCCGACATCATATTATCTACATACAGCCGGTATCCCTTGTCGGTAGGAATTCTTCCGGCTGAAGTATGAGGCTGAATAATGTAATTCAGTTCCTCTAAATCAGACATTTCATTTCGAATGGTTGCAGAACTTAAATTCAAGTCTGTATATTTAGAAATTGTTCTGGAACCAACCGGTTCCCCTGATTCTAAATAATTCCGAACGACCGCTTGTAATATCTTAAGTTTTCGTTCATCCAACTCCATCTGCATCCCTTCTTTCCTTTTTATTTACTGGCTGATTTACTTGCTTCTTTATTTTTTTGTTAGCACTCATCTTTAAGGAGTGCTAATATCTTTAGTCATAAAATACCACTTCTTTATATTTTTGTCAATATGTTTTTTGATTTTTTATTAACTTATTACTCCAATCCATTTCATTGCCTTTTCAATTCCATCCTCATGAACGTCACTTGTGACATAAGTTGCCATATCCTGTACTCCTTTTGTGGCATTTCCCATGGCAATGCTAATATGGGCATACTCCAGCATAGACAAGTCATTGTTACTGTCTCCAACTGCAACGGTTGCTTCTATTGGCATTTTCAGATAATTCATAAGATACTCCATTCCCGATGCCTTGGAGTATCCTTTGGGAACAATTTCCCAGTATCCATTCTCCCGATCAATAAAATCAAGTTCTCCCTCCAAAATTTTCCGGAAGGAATTCATATCACTATTTTCATTTTCACAAACAAACAGTTTATCAATTTCCAAATTTTCATCTTCCCAGTTCCCTTGTTTCCTTGCCATATTACAAACAAAGTCTCGAAAATGCTTTGTATGCATGTTTTCGGGATAATCCACATAGTCTTTTTTTGAGCCTTCTAAAACACCATCAATCCTACATTTTCTTAATTGTTCAATCACTGTTTTAGTAAGAGACAATGGCAGGCTCTGATGCATCAATACTTTTTCCCGAAAAATTATTTCTGTACCACATCCTAAAAGATAGCCATCAAAACCTATTTTTTCCTTTAATTCCTTATCTATCATAAAATTCGTTCTTCCTGTATTGATAATCACAAAATGTCCATTTTTTCTAGTGTTCTGTATGGCTTTCATCGTACTTTCTGAAATCATGTACGTATCTTCTTCAATAATGGTGCCATCTATATCAAAAAATATAATCTTTTTATCGGTCATAATCTTCTCTTTCTTCTGTTTTTCCGGAGGTGGGCTCTTTTTCCTCCCTTTCCTCTAATAAAAATTCCGCCAGTACCATGTTACTTAAGTCAATTCCCTGCTTTGTTAATTTTATAGTGTCTCTGTTGTTTTCAAGAAGTCCCCATTGTTCCTGTTTTTCAAGGACTTCTTTATAAACATGTTCTATTGGTATTTTAAATTTTTCAAAAAAATCTATTTTTCTTATTCCCTGGATTTTACGAAGTCCTAAAAACATAAATTCTTCGATCTGACCTTCTAATAATAAAAGTTCTTTCTTTCTCTCTTTTCCATTCACATAGGCTTTGTATTCGTCAAAAGTATCCGGATTAGAAAATCGGGTTTCTTCTATTAAAGAGGCTGCTCCAAGGCCTAATCCTAAGTAAGGAACTCTATCCCAATACCCTAAATTATGGCGGCATGCAAATCCGGGTTTCGCATAATTTGAAATTTCATAACGTTCATATCCGTTTTTTTTCAATAGTTTTTCAGTAAAAGAATACATCTCTCGATCCGTATCTTCATTAGGTAAAAGTTCCTCATGGTGGGCGTAGGCTTCATAAAAAGGGGTGCCCTCTTCTATAATTAAACTATATGCTGAAATATGTTCCGGTTTCAATTCCACTACTTTCTCTAAGGTTTGTTTCCATGACGACATGGTCTGTCCCGGAAGGGCTGACATTAAGTCAATATTTATGTTATCAAATCCTTCTGTTCTTGCCAGTTTATAATTTTCCTGAAATTCTAGGAATGTATGAATCCTTCCCAAAAGTATAAGTTCTTTTTCATCTGCAGACTGAAGTCCCATGCTTAAACGATTTATTCCGGATTTTTTATAATCCACTAATTTTTCTTTTGTAAGGGTCCCCGGATTTGCTTCCATGGAAATTTCCATTTCTGATTTTGGTGCAAAAGAAAAGACCCTTTCTATATGTTCCAGAATCTCTCTTATATAGGAAGATGCAACGGAGGAAGGGGTGCCTCCTCCTATAAATATTGTGTTCACCTGATAGTCTTCCAAGGAATATTCTACTTGTTTTCCATAGTTATCTATCTCTTTTTTTAAATCGTGAAAATAACTTTCTATCCGCTCCTTTGTTGCCGGACCGGATAGAAAGTCACAATATTTGCACTTGCTTATACAAAAGGGTATGTGGATATATAGTTCCAGATCTTTTTTTTTATTCATTATTCATCATCCAATTTTAGAACGCTCATAAATGCTTTCTGTGGAATTTCTACATTTCCCACCTGGCGCATTCTCTTCTTTCCTTCTTTTTGTTTTTCCAGTAATTTTCTCTTACGTGAAATATCACCACCATAGCATTTTGCCAGTACATCTTTACGCATTGCTTTTACCGTTTCTCTGGCAATTACCTTTGTTCCGATCGCTGCCTGAATGGGAATTTCAAATAGCTGTCTTGGTATCTCTTCTTTTAACTTCTCACACATTTTTCTTCCCCGTTCAAAGGCTGTCCCTCCATGGATAATAAAGGAAAGAGCATCTACACTTTCTTTATTAATTAAAATATCCAGTTTTACAAGGGAAGAAGGTTCATAGTCTTTCATTTCATAGTCAAACGATGCATATCCTTTGGAACGTGACTTTAGGGCATCAAAGAAATCATAAATAATTTCATTTAAAGGCAGCTCATAACGCAGCAGTGCCCGTGTCTGTTCCATATATTCAATTCCAAGATAAACGCCTCTCCGTTCTTGGCAAAGAGTCATGATCGCTCCTACATAGTCTGTAGTTACCATGATTTCTGCACTGACTATAGGTTCTTCCATATGTTCAATTTCCGATGGATCCGGAAGATTGCTTGGATTGGTAAGTTCAATGACATCTCCATTTGTCTTGTATACCTTATAAATAACACTGGGTGCCGTGGTCACTAAGTCCAGATTATACTCCCTCTCCAAGCGCTCCTGAATAATCTCCAAATGCAGCAATCCTAAAAAGCCACATCGAAAGCCAAATCCAAGTGCAATGGAAGTCTCCGCTTCAAATTGAAGGGAAGCATCGTTTAGCTGCAATTTTTCAAGTGCATCTCTTAAATCTCCATATTTCGCTCCATCCGCCGGATACAATCCGCAATAAACCATTGGGTTTACTTTTTTATATCCCGGAAGTGCCTCTTTACATGGATTCTTTGCATCCGTAAGGGTATCCCCCACACGGGTATCTTTTACATTCTTTAGGCTTGCCGTTACAAAGCCAACCATACCAGCGGTAAGCTCCTCACAAGGAATAAACTGGCCAGCACCAAAAGTTCCCACTTCCACCACTTCTTCCATGGCTCCGGTTGCCAACATTTTTATCTTCGTTCCTTTTTTAATCTTTCCATCAAAAATACGGCAGAAAATAATAACTCCCTTATAGGAATCATAAACCGAATCAAAAATCAAAGCTTTTAAAGGTTTTTCTGCATCTCCATTTGGTGGGGGAATCTTTACAATAATCTGTTCTAAAACTTCTTCTATGTTTATGCCATTTTTTGCAGAAATCAGAGGTGCATCTTGGGCTTCTAGTCCAATAACATCTTCTATTTCATTTTTTACACGCTCCGGCTCTGCACTTGGCAAATCAATTTTATTGATAACCGGCATAATCTCCAGGTTATGATCCAGTGCCAGATAGCAGTTTGCAAGAGTCTGTGCCTCAATTCCCTGGGCTGCATCTACTACAAGAACAGCTCCTTCACAGGCTGCCAGACTTCTTGATACTTCGTAATTAAAGTCTACGTGTCCCGGTGTGTCAATTAAATTAAAAATATATTCGGTTCCGTCCTTGGCTTTATATACGGTGCGAACGGTTTGTGCTTTGATTGTAATTCCACGTTCTCTTTCCAAATCCATATTATCAAGAACCTGTGACTGCATCTCACGACTGGTCAATAACCCTGTTTTTTCAATAATGCGGTCGGCTAATGTTGATTTTCCATGATCAATATGGGCAATAATACAAAAATTGCGAATTTTACTTTGGTCCATTTCTGACATGCTTTTCTCCTATTCCATATAAAACATAATACTCATAAGAGTATAACATAGCTTTTTCTTTCATTCAAGCACTTGATTTAGGATATTTGCCAAAGGTTCCATTGCATTTTTTGCCTCTTCCAAGGTATTGTTTTGATTTCCAAGCTCAATTAATAGGGAACGGCTTGCCAAATGAAGATTATAACGGTATCCTTTCAGATAATTGGGGGTTGCAAAATTCGGATATTTTTCCATGGCTTTTATCTTAATTTGTAAGCTGAACGCTAAATTATTCATAAGGTTGGGATTGGACAAATAATCAATGGGGCCGGTTTTATTTCGACTCAATCCATTGAAAAGCATAATTTTTGCTGTATCTTTTCCGTTAATTTTCGTTGTATTTCTTTTTTCTCCCATCACTCCGTCTCGATGTAAATCGATTACCACCTGAATGCCCGGATGTTTTTTCAGCTGTGCCTTTACACCTGTTAATGCCTGATTATAGGCTTTATTTCGATCTGGAATTCCATGAATCATATCATAGGGAGTTGTATCGTGAATCACTTCATATCCATATTCGTTTTCTAATATTGTCTTTAAGTAGGCACCCACGCCAATAATAGATTCCTCCCAGTTTCCGTCCTCACTGTCTGAAAAGCTTTCTGTCCCTCCATGTGTATGATAAATTAAGATTTGAGGTTCCTGAACTTTTTCAATGGAAAAATCTTTTTTCAACATGGCATCAACATCAAAAATTCCAACATCTGCAGAAGTGGTTGCATCTACCACATAAAAATTTCGGAGCAGATATTCCGGGTCTTTATTTTTTTTTAATTCTCTAATTTTTGTTACATTGCTTTTCGCCATTGCCTCTATATCCTCTTTCGGATTCTCTTCCTTCGTAGTTTCTTCCTCATAATATGGTTCCCCCATTATAATAGGTAGGTCCGTATTTTGAGTTAAAATGGTATACTCTATTTTATTTTCTTCCTGTTGTTTCAAAAGAACCGGTGTTTTGGTTGTATCCTGGTATTCCACTGCCTCCAGCAAGGCCCATTTTTTTATTTCTTTGCTTACCCAGGGATACTGCTGGTACTCAAAAAGCGTCTTCTTCTTTTTTATAACATCAAGACATAACGTTTGTTTTGCAAAATTTGCAGCCGGAAATTCCAGGAGCTGCCCTCCTTTTACAACCAGACAGGCAGCACCTAAAAAGATACCTGTCCAAATTATAATAAATATACCCTTCGCCACCTTCGTAAGTTTCATATGAATTCTCCTCTTCTATGATTCTATTCGTAAATGGAAAATTTATGCTTTATAGATAAGTTGATTGCATGCTTCCGCAATTATTTCGCTTATCCCATTCACAGCCTCATCAATATCTTTTGGCGTTACAAACAGATCCGTCAAAGTCTTTTCATTCATTTCCACAAGAAACCTTTCTACTTCTTCTTCTTTTATTCCCTGGTTTTCCATAGCTTCCCGTATTCTGTCTTCTACAATTGTAGCGGCATTCACAACAGTAGGGACACCAATGGCAATGACCTTTCTTCCAAGGCTTTCTTCATTCAAAGCCTTTCTGTTATTTCCAACACCGGCTCCCGGACTAATTCCCGTATCTGTTATTTGAATGGTATGATTCAAACGTTTTATGCTTCTGGCTGCAAGTGCATCTACCACTATAAAGAAATCCGGTTTTGTTTCTTCTGCAATCCCTTTTAGGATTTCTTCAGATTCCATACCCGTCTGTGCCATTACCCCCGGAGCAATGGCACTTAGTGCTTCCATTTGATGTTCTTCTTTAAATTCTTTTCCAAATTCACGAATCAGGTGACGCGTTGCAAATAATGCATCCACTACCTTGGGGCCTAAGGCATCCGGAGTAACCTGCCGGTTTCCAAGCCCTGCCACACAGATATGCTTTTCTTCCCGTTTTCCCATAAGTTTTAGAAGATAGTAGCTGATAATCTTACAAAGCCGTTCTCTTTCTTCTTCCAATTCTCCTATTTCTATTGTGATATAAGTTCCCATAGGTTTCCCCATTGCTTTTGAACCCTGTTCATCTTTTATTTCTAACGTTGTTATTTTAATTCCATCTCTTTCTTCTTCTTCTAAAATTACACCTTTTATTTCAACGTTATCTTTGGGAAAACTTTCTTTTACTTCCAATGCTAAATCCGTACGAATCATTTTTTACCTCTTTATTTTTTATCTTCCCCCAATATTACCGTTGCTATTCAAATAACAAAAGAGAAGAAGCAGCCGGCAATTGCAGCTACTTCTTCTCTTTTGTTATAATAAGTATTAAAATTCTATTTAATTAAGCAAGCTTGTTCACAGCTATAGTTAAACGTGATACTTTTCGGGAAGCTGTGTTTTTATGATAAACGCCCTTACTGGTTGCCTTATCAATTTCTGTAATTGCATTTTTCAACGCAATGTCAGCTGCTGCTTTATCATTTGCAGTAATTGCAGCATCTACTTTCTTCACAGCAGTTTTTACTGTTGATCGGATTGCCTTGTTTCTTGCAGCTTTCGTTTGATTAATTATGATTCTCTTCTTAGCAGATTTAATGTTTGCCAATCTGTACACCTCCAATGTATATGGTATGAATTATTTTGTTGCATCGGAATCGGAGACACGGT
>JAVXEO010000063.1:0-12589 GCA_036658435.1 Acetivibrio sp. | reverse complement strand
AATGGTTACACCCCTTAATGAAGAACTTTGTACAATCACATCGGCAACGGGTTCACCACTAATGAAACCTATATTTTCCAAGGTAATATGGGCACCCATTTCTTTCATCACTTCTAAAATTCCGTCACGGGTTGGATTGATGCCAACCTTTTGGATACAAATCTCAGAGTTTGGTACAATTGCAGCGGCAGCCATAAAATAGGCAGCAGAAGAAATATCTCCGGGAACCACAACTTTTTGTCCGGAAAAGGGCTTAGCACAGGAAAGTTGAACACGGGTTTCCTGTGCCTCCAAAGGAATACCAAAATAACGGAACATAAGCTCCGTATGATTTCTGGATAAATAGGGTTCGGTTACTTGGGTGATGCCATCTGCATAAAGTCCGGCAAATAAAATACAGGATTTTATTTGTGCGGAAGCAACCGGTGAGGAATAAGAAATTCCATGTAAAGAGGAAGGAAAAATCCGAAGGGGCGCACAATCTTTCTTGCTTAAACTTTTCAATCGACTTCCCATTTGGGACAGAGGTTCTATAATACGATTCATAGGTCTTTGCTGTATGGAAGCATCGCCATTTATGGTGGAACAGAACTTCTGGCCGGCTAGGATGCCGGAAAGAAGACGAGCAGTCGTACCACTATTTCCAACATCTAAAACATCCTGGGGGGATTTTAGACCATGCAGTCCAAGACCCTGTATCTGCACTACATTACCCCGATTTTCTATTTGAACACCCAATTTTTGAAAACAGGAAATGGTGGAAAGACAGTCAGCACCCTGTAAAAAATTTGAAATTTCCGTAGGCCCTTTGCCAAGAGAGCCAAGCATAATCGCTCGATGGGAAATGGATTTATCACCGGGAACCTTTATAGTTCCCTTTAGAGCCGTTGATTTTTTAAGAAACATGAAGTACTTCCTTTCAGCGTTCACAGAGGGTATAGTGGTGCTTTTTGAACAGTTGGCTTGCTTTTTCACAGGAAGTCTGGTCGTACAACTCAATACGAAGTACCCCCTCTTGAAACTCACGATTGTGTAAAATGCCAATATTTTTTATACTGATACCATTACTTGCCAGAAGGGTAGCAAGAGAAGCAATGGCTCCGGCCTCATCTATAATGTCCAGATAAAGCTCAAAAGTACGGTCTAACATACCATTTTGACGGTTGGGGATAGAGTCCCGGTAATTTTTTGCAGAATCAAAATATTCATAGAGTGCTTCCTCATCTTTTTCTGCAATGGCTGAGACTATGGTTTGCAGGGAATCTTCATAAAATCCCAAAAACTTTAAGATACTGTCTCGATTGGTGAGACAGATATTCTGCCACATGGTGGGAGAAGAAGAAGCAATTCGTGTAATATCTTTAAAGCCGCCGGCGGCAAGGGAAAGCATTTGTCCGGATTCGTCGCTGCGTTCTTTCACAAGGTGCATCAGGGCCGATGCAATAATGTGGGGAATGTGGCTGATGGCCGCAACGTAATCATCATGAAGTCCATAATCCAAAGTGATGGGAATGGCATGAAAAATCTTAATCATACCAAGGAGTTTATCCAGTAAAGAAGCAGGAGTATCCGGTGTTGGAGTTAAAATATAGTAAGCATTTTCCAATAAATGGACACTGGAATTTATATAGCCCGTTTTTTCAGACCCTGCCATAGGGTGTCCTCCTATGAAATTCTTATCTAAGTGAAGCTCCTTGGAAGCTTTCATAATACCGCTCTTTACGCTGCCTACATCGGTGATTAGGCAGTCCGGTTTTATAATGGGACAAAGTCTTTCTAAATAACGGATATTCTCCATGACAGGCGCACACAAAAAGATAATGTCACATAATCTAAAATCAAGGGATAAGTCGGTACTGATTACATCCAGTATTTTATTTTCTTTTGCAGAAAGAAGACTTTCGTCTATTTCATCATGATGGCTATAAGCAATTAAACGACTCTCTTTCAAGGTATTTTTTATTGCACGGGCAATGGAGCCACCAATTAAACCCAATCCAATGAAACCAATGGTAAGGGACTGCATAGAATCATCTCCTTTCGAAGTGTTTATTCATTAATAATATATAAGGTCTAAGTTCTTCACAAAGAGTATCAAATTGTGAAAAGGTAAGGGACTGTGGACCATCCGATAAGGCCTTTGTGGGATTTGGATGTGTTTCAATCATAAGACCATCGGCACCACAAGCCACAGAAGCCCTGGCAAGAGGAGCGACGTAGTTTCGTACTCCGGCAGCATGGCTGGGATCTACAATAATAGGGAGATGGCTTCGTTCTTTAATTACCGGAATCGCACTAATGTCTAACGTATTACGAGTTGAAGTTTCAAAGGTGCGAATCCCCCGTTCACAAAGAACTACGTTGGGATTACCTTCTGCCATAATGTATTCAGAAGCATTCAGCCATTCGTCAATAGTGGCAGAGAGACCACGTTTTAATAAAACAGGAAGACCGGTTTTCCCCGCTTCCTTCAATAAATAAAAATTCTGCATATTACGAGCTCCAATTTGCAGCATATCCACATATTTTGCAGCAGCCTCAATGGCTTCTAAGCTTGTAACTTCACAAACAATAGATAGACCGGTTTCATCTCTGGCTTCTTTCATTAATTTTAGACCATCCTCTTCTAAACCCTGAAATGAATAAGGAGAAGTTCTGGGCTTATATGCTCCGCCACGAAGAACCTGGGCACCGGAGGCTTTGATGGCTTTTGCTGTTTCCATAACCTGTTCTTCGCTTTCTACGGCACAAGGACCGGACATAATAACAAATTCATCTCCACCAATGGTAGTATTTCTCAACTTTATAATACTGGGAAGTGGATGAAATTTTTTATTTGCCAGCTTATAACTTTCGGTTACTTCCACTATTTTTTCAACATCTTCAAAAAGCTCTAAATTTTTATCACGAAGGCGGGTTTTATCTCCAACGACACCAATAATAGTAACTTCCTTACCGTTGGATAAATGTGCTTCCAGCTGGTTACTTTCAATCACGTTTAATACCTGGCGGATGGAGTTTTCCTTTGCTCCGGGTTTCATTACAATAATCATATTAAATCTCCTTTATAGTAAGAAAGAAGGACTCTTCCTTTTTCTGTCTGTACCGATTGTACTATAGTAGAATAGATATGTCAATACTGTGTTGCTTTAAATTGATAAAGTAATGGAAACTTTTAAAAGAAGTTACAAATATTTTGTTAAAAGTGTATAAAAAGGTTGTATTATCAGAATTATTTTAGTAAAATATAGACATGAAAAATAATTTGAATTGGAGGAGTTTATTATGGAAACATTTAAGTTTGAGAAAATCCGAAATGTTGCTGTTTTAGGGCACGGGGGCTGTGGTAAGACTACATTAGTCGAAGCCATGGCGTTCACTACAGGAATTGTAAACAGGCAGGGCAGAGTAGAAGAAGGCAACACTCTAAGCGATTATGATAAAGAAGAGGCAAAGAGAGAATTTTCAATTAGTACGTCAATTATTCCTATTATTTGGGAAGATACCAAGATTAATTTTCTGGATACTCCGGGTTATTTTGATTTTGTAGGGGAAGTAGAAGAAGCCATGCAGGCATCCGATGGGGCGGTGATTGTTATTTCTGCCAAAGCGGGAGTGGAAGTTGGGACCATGAAGGCCTGGGATTTATGCGAAAAGTATAAACTTCCAAGACTGTTTTTTGTTACAGACATGGATGATGACAATGCAAGTTATCGTGAAGTTGTAGAACAGCTGGTGGAATTATATGGTAAGAAAATAGCACCATTTCATTTACCTATTCGTGAAAATGAGAAGTTTGTGGGTTATGTAAATGTGGTTAAGATGAAAGGGCGGAGATTTACCAACGCCAGTGAATATAATGAATGTGAAGTTCCGGAGTATTCGAAAGAATACCTTGAAACATATAGAGAAAAACTCATGGAATCCGTTGCAGAGACCAGTGAAGAGCTGATGGAGAAGTATTTTAACGGTGAAGATTTTACCAAAATTGAACTGTCTACCGCACTGCGAAGCAGTGTTTCTGATACCAGTATTGTTCCGGTACTTATGGGATCCGGCTTGAATGCCCAGGGAACCAAGATGCTCTTAGAAGCCATAGAGAAGTACTTTCCTTCACCAAACAGGGGCATAATTACCGGTATTAACACAAAGGAAAATAGTACCTTTCGTGCAGATTATGACGCCAACAGGGAGATGACAGCAAGAGTATTTAAGACCATTGCGGATCCATTTATTGGAAAGTTTTCTTTGGTTAAAGTATGCTCCGGTATTTTAAAGGCAGATACCATGATTTATAACAGCCGTACACAGGAAGAAGAGAAACTGTCCAGACTTTACGTGCTTCGGGGAAAGGAACAGCTGGAAGTAAAAGAGCTATATGCAGGAGATATTGGAGCAATCGCTAAGTTATCCAATGTACAGACCGGAGATACTCTGTCCACAAAAGCATGCCCTATTACCTTTGATCCCATTAAGGTTACAGAGCCATTTACTTATCTCCGTTTTAAAACGAAAAATAAAGGCGATGATGATAAGGTATCACAGGCATTAGCTAAAATGATGGATGAAGACCTCACTTTAAAGTTGGTAAATGATAAAGAAAATCGTCAGACCCTTTTATATGGGGTAGGAGACCAGCAGCTGGAAGTCGTTGTTTCCAAGCTCTTAAGCCGGTACAAGGTAGAAATCGAACTAATGAAAGCAAAAGTTCCCTATCGGGAGACCATTCGAAAAAAAGTCAGGGTACAGGGAAGACATAAAAAACAGTCCGGAGGACATGGCCAGTTCGGTGATGTACATATAGAATTTGAGCCATCCGGAGATACGGATACGCCGTACATCTTTGAAGAAAAGGTATTTGGCGGTTCGGTTCCAAAGAACTATTTTCCAGCAGTAGAAAAGGGACTTGCAGACAGTGTTGGAAAGGGACCATTAGCAGGGTATCCTGTGGTAGGAATCAAAGCTACTTTGGTGGATGGATCGTATCATCCCGTAGACTCTTCGGAAATGGCATTTAAACTGGCTACCATACAGGCATTTAAACAGGGAATTATGGAAGCAACTCCTATTTTATTAGAACCAATTGCTACCATGAAAGTAGTGGTACCGGATAAATTTACCGGAGATGTTATGGGCGATTTGAATAAACGCCGGGGAAGAGTGTTGGGAATGAACCCCATAACGGGAGGAAAACAGGAGATTGTGGCGGACATACCTCTTTCACAAATATTTGGATATTCTACCAATCTGCGTTCTATGACAGGAGGTATGGGAGAATTTTCTTATGAATTTGCAAGATATGAACCGGCTCCTGCCGATGTACAGGCAAAGGTAATTGAAGAAAGTGCCAAGAGAATACAGGAAGAAGAGGCAAACGCTTAGATTTATACTTTATAAAATTTATACTTTATAAAATTTTTATTTGACAAATTAAAAAAGAAGAATATAATTAACCAAGTCAATAGTTGAGCAAGTGAACTATTGACTTGGCTATTTTTTTAAAAGAAAGGCGAGGAAGAAAAGTGGAAATGAGCAAGGTTCGACAATTGACCAATGAATTTCTGTCAATTATGTACCGCATGAGAATGCTAAATAAAAAAGGACATGGGTCTAAAGAAGTGCCACCGGCAGAGTTTTGTATGATTTTGGCAATTGAAAAATCAATGCAGCGTATGAAAGATTCAACCAAGCCCGGAATTACAATTTCTGAAATGGTGGAGGAAATGGGGACCAGCTTACCTGCCGGCTCCAAGCTTTTACGTTCCATTGAAAAAAAAGGTTTGATTGAACGAATTGTAAATGAAAAGGATCGAAGAGTTACTTACCTTAGATTGTCTCAAAAAGGACATGAAATTTTAGAAAAACAAATTGCAGCTCGTGATTTTATGATGGAGGGAATTGTATCGAAAATGGGAGAAGATAATATGAAAATGCTTCTATTACAAATGCAAAATCTATATACCATATTAAAAGAAGAAATGGAGGAAAAAGGAAGAAATGTTTAAGATTATTAAATTTGCAAAAAAATCATGGTATGTGATGATTCTAATTATTGTGCTGTTGTTTATACAGGCAAATTGTGAATTGGCACTGCCGCAATACACATCAAATATTGTAGATGTGGGAATACAATATAAGGGAATTGAAACCCCTATACCGGATAAGATGCGGAACGAAACCTATGAACATTTGAAACTGTTTTTAGAGGAAGATGGAATCGCTCTTTTGGAAAAATATTATGAAAATTCCTCAGAAGAAGGAGTTTATCACTTTAATTATGATGTAATAAAAAAAGATACAAAGGAAGAGCAGCTTACCCAGTTAAAAGAAGCTCTGGTTCCTGGAGAAAGTTTTATGGCTCTGCTAACATCCCATGGTGAAAAATATGTGGAAATTCAAAATAAAATGTTGGCTTCTATGGGATTGGATGCCTCAAAAACAAAGGATATATTTGAAGTATTTGGAACTATGCCACCGGAAGCTATTCAGGCAATGAAGACAAATATGAATGAAAAAATGGGAGATATGGCAAAGTCAACGGAAGAATCCATGGCAATTGCTTTTATACAAAATGAATATAAGGAAATGGGAGTAAATCTGGGTCAATTTCAGACGGATTATTTGAAAAAAACAGGAATTCAAATGCTTCTGCTTGCCTTACTAGGCATGGTTGTTTCCATTGCCGTTGCTTTTTTATCTGCAAGAATGGCCGCAAAAACTAGCCGGGATCTTAGAAATCAAGTTTTCCAAAAAGTGATGGGATTTTCCAATGGGGAGATGAATCAATTTTCCACAGCATCACTGATTACCCGCAGTACCAATGATGTGCAGCAGGTACAGATGGTTCTGACTATGATGTTTCGTATTGTTGCCTATGCACCAATTATGGGAATTGGAGGAATTATTAAGGTTTTAAATACAAGGACATCTATGACTTGGATTATTGCCGTTGCCGTATTGGCAATTCTATGTATTGTAGGAGTCCTAATGACCATTGCAATGCCTAAATTCAAGAAAATGCAGGTGCTGCTAGACAGACTGAATCTGGTTTCCAGAGAGATACTTACCGGAATTCCTGTAATTCGTGCATTTAGTCGGGAAAAACATGAAGAAAAGCGTTTTGAAGTGGCAAGCCGTGATTTAATGAAAACCCAGTTGTTTACGAACCGGGTGATGACCTTTATGATGCCTACCATGATGTTTATTATGAATGGAATTACCGTTCTAATCCTCTGGGTAGGAGCTCATGGAATAGAAATAGGTAATTTACAGGTAGGAGATATGATGGCATTCATTACCTATACCATGCAGATTGTTATGTCCTTCTTAATGATTACCATGATTTCTATTATGCTGCCAAGGGCTGCCGTTTCTGCAACTCGAATTGATGAGATTTTAAATTGTGAAACCCAGATTGTTAATCCTGAAAAACCTCGTATTTTGGAAAAGGTACAAAAGGGAATTCGTTTTGAAAATGTGTCATTTTGTTATAATCAGGCCAAAGAAAATGTTTTGGAAAATATCAATTTTTTGGCGGCAAAGGGAGAAACAACGGCAATTATAGGAAGTACCGGATGCGGAAAATCTACATTGGTAAATCTGATTCCACGTTTGTATGATGTAACAGAAGGAAAAATAACAATAGATGATGTGGATATTCGGGATATGGATATTAAGAATTTAAGAGAAAAGATTGGTTTTGTACCACAAAAAGGAATTTTATTTTCCGGTACCATTGCTTCTAATATTAATTTTGGAGTGGAAAATCCATCCATGAACAATACGAAAGAAGCAGCAGAAATTGCCCAGGCGGAAGAATTTATAGAAGAAAAACCGGATGGTTATGAAGAAAATATTGCCCAGGGAGGAAACAATGTTTCAGGGGGACAGAAACAGCGTCTTGCCATTGCAAGAGCCATTGCAAAGCGACCGGATCTTTACGTGTTTGATGATAGTTTTTCTGCCTTGGATTATAAAACAGACATTGCATTACGAAAGGCGCTATATCAAAATGTAAAGGATGCCGTGGTGATTATTGTAGCCCAGAGAATTAGCACTATTATTCATGCAGATAAAATTATTGTATTGGATGATGGTAAAATTGCAGGAATGGGAACACATAAAGAACTGTTGGCAGAGAACGAAATATACCAGCAGATTGCAGCCAGCCAGTTATCAAAAGAGGAACTGGAAGGAAAAGCAAAGGGAAGGGAGGAATAAGGTATGGCAGATTCGCAGACAAAAAGAACACCAAGAAGAGGTCCTATGGGACATGGACCGGGAATGCCGGTTGAAAAAGCGAAAGATTTTAAGGGAACTTTAGGTAAATTGGTAGAGTATTTAAGTAAGTACCATTTTGCCATTATAGCGGTTATCCTTTGCACCATTGGCAGCACCCTGTTTCTTATTGTGGGCCCTAAAATATTAGGTAAGGCAACCACAGAAATTTTTCATGGTCTAACCGGAAAAATTCAGGGTGGAGCAGGAATTAATTTTGAAAAAATTGCAGAAATTCTTTTGTTTTTGTTGGCAATTTATGGATTAAGTGCATTTTTTAATTATATACAGGGATTTATTATGACAGGAATTTCTCAAAAAATGGCATTTCAGATGCGAAAAGAGATTTCTGTTAAAATGAATAAACTTCCAATGAATTATTATGACACAAGAACTTATGGAGAAATTTTATCCAGAATTACAAATGATGTGGATACCTTGGGAACCAGTCTAAACCAAACCTTGACACAGCTGATTTCCTCTGTTGCCACCTTAGTTGGAGTGCTGATTATGATGCTGCTGATCAGCCCGTCTATGACACTGATTGCTTTCTTATTATTACCTTTATCAGCAATTCTTATTTCCATGGTTGTAAAACGCTCTCAAAAATACTTTAAAGAACAGCAAGAATATCTAGGTCACGTAAATGGACAGGTAGAAGAAGTTTTTGGTGGACACAATATTGTTAAATTATTTAATAAAGAAGAGGACTGCGAGACAGAATTTAAAAAGAATAATGATATTTTATACGACTCTGCCTGGAAATCACAGTTTTTTTCGGGTATGATGCAGCCAATTATGGGATTTGTAGGAAATATTGGTTATGTTGCTGTGGCGGTTATGGGTGCGTATCTCAACATAAAGAAAGTAATTGAAGTGGGAGATATCCAATCCTTTATTCAATATGTAAAACAGTTTACACAGCCAATTACCCAAATTGCACAGGTTTCTAATATGATTCAATCCACGGTAGCGGCTGCGGAACGTGTTTTTGAATTTTTAGAAGAAAAAGAAGAGGCACAGATGGCAGAAAATCATGCAGCTGTTAAAATGAAAGATCTGACCGGAAATGTAACCTTTGAAAATGTACACTTTGGATACAGTCCGGATAAAATTATCATTCATGATTTTAGTGCTAATATAAAAAATGGGCAAAAGATTGCAATTGTTGGACCGACCGGAGCTGGAAAGACAACGATGGTTAAATTGCTGATGCGTTTTTATGACGTCAATTCCGGAAAAATTAAAATTGATGGACAGGACATTAAAAACTTTGACCGAAGTGAATTAAGAGAAGCCTTTGGCATGGTTCTTCAAGATACGTGGCTATTTAAAGGAAGCATTATGGAGAATATTCGTTATGGACGTTTGGAGGCCACAGATGAAGAGGTTATTGCTGCAGCAAAAGCGGCACATGCTCATCATTTTATTCAAACACTGCCCGGTGGCTATGAGATGGAACTTAATGAAGATGCAACCAATGTGTCACAGGGACAGAAACAGTTGCTTACCATTGCAAGGGCTATCCTTGCAGATAATCGAATTTTGATTTTAGACGAGGCAACCAGTTCGGTAGATACCCGAACCGAGGTAAGAATTCAAAAAGCCATGAACAATCTTATGAAGGGGCGAACCAGTTTTGTAATTGCACATCGTTTATCTACCATTCGAGATGCAGACTGCATTCTTGTTATGAAAGACGGCGATATTATTGAACAGGGAAATCACGAAGAACTCATGGAAAAAAATGGCTTCTATGCAAAGCTATATAACTCCCAATTTGAACAGACCGCATAAGTAAAACAATAGAGTAAAAGAAAGAAGAAGGCAGATAAAATTATAATATACCTTCTTCTTTCTTTTACTGGAATTCAAAAAACTTTAAATGATGAGAGGAAGAATATGAGAAGCTTTATCGTGAATTACGATGGATGCCTGCCGGTCTGTATAATGTTCCTCTTCATTGATTACAATAATGTCATTTCCATTAAAATGAACAGCAAATCGTTCTGCAAGATTCGAATGTAAATTCGATCCAACAATCAGTAAAGTATCTGCCGATTCAACAGCTTTGCATGCAGCGGTTAAGCGGCCATTATCAATTCGCTCACCAAAAAGTCCAATTTTAGGACGGATAATAGAATTGCATTTTCTGCAAGTTGGAATCCCCTTGAAAGATTTAACATAAGATGCACAATATTCTTCACCACATTTAGTACAAACATTTTTATGAATGGAGCCATGAAGCTCAATTACATTTTTCGAACCGGCAACTTGATGAAGACCATAGATACTTCTTGTAACAATTCCGGTCAGCTTTCCCTGCTGCTCTAATCGTGTGATAGCAAAATGAGCTGCATTGGGAGAATGATCTAAATGCAGAATATATTTTTTATAAAATTGAAAAAAATCATCAGGACGGGTATTGAAAAAAACGCTGCTGAAAATATCCTCAGGGGAGTAGCCAAACTCACTTTCTGTACGAAAAGATTCTTCTTCGCTTAGAAAATCCGGTATATTACTTTCGGTGCATAAACCGGGTCCGCTAAAAACAACAATACGATTGCTTGCTAATAAAAGTTCTTTTACTTTATCAATACTCAATAAATCACCTTCTCCAAAAAGAATAACAACAAGTCATGATATACTTTGATTGTACTACACTGTATGTAAAAAAGAAATAGATAATACAGAAAAAGAATAAAAATAGCAGGGATTTCATCACGAGGTTCATAATATTACTTGTTTTTCCAAGAAATATAGAGTAAAATAAGACTCGTGTTAAGAAAATGAATTAGGAGGAAATGAAATTGTTTCAGATGTTTTTTCCCGACGAATATGTAAAGTCAATTGATTCCATTGACTTTGATAAATTATATAAAGAAGGTTACCGAGGTGTGATTTTTGATATTGATAATACTTTGGTAGAACATGGGAAGGATGCAACACCAAAAGTCATTGATTTTTTTGAGAAAATAAAAAAGATGGGATGGAATAGCTGCCTTTTGTCAAATAATAAGGAAGAAAGGGTAAAACGTTTTAATTGTCACATTGGGACAAATTATATTTTTAAAGCCAATAAGCCATTTAAAAAAAATTATAAACGGGCATGTGAAAAAATGGGAACATCCTTCGAAAACACTATTTTTGTGGGAGATCAGCTGTTTACGGATGTGTGGGGTGCTAAAAGAAGTGGAATACGGAACATATTGGTGGAACCCATTGACAAGAAAGAAGAAATTCAGATTGTTTTAAAACGTTATTTTGAAAGGATTGTTTTGTATTTTTATAAGCGAAATAGGAAGTGTTCAAAAAAAATGGTTGAAAAATGACACGTTTTATTATAAAATATAATTATTAGTGCGAACTTTTATAAATAAAGGTTCGTGGTACACTTATTAAGGAGGAATATCAAGTATGATATCAGCAGGCGATTTTAGAAACGGCCTTACAATTGAATTAGATAATAGTGTTTTTCAGGTAATTGAATTTCAGCACGTAAAACCAGGTAAGGGTGCTGCTTTTGTAAGAACAAAATTAAAAAATATCAAAGGGGATGGAGTAATTGAAAAAACATTTCGTCCAACGGAGAAATTTCCACAGGCACGTATAGAAAAAAAAGATATGCAATATCTTTATTCCGATGGAGATTTATATAATTTCATGGATGTAGAAACTTACGACCAGTTTGCATTGGGTAAAGAAATTGTTGGCAGTGCTTTAAAGTTTGTAAAAGAAAACGACATGGTTAAGATGGCATCCCATAATGGGGATATTTTTGCAATTGAACCACCTATGTTTGCAGAACTGGAAGTTGTAGATACAGAACCCGGATTTAAGGGTGATACAGCAACAGGGGCAACAAAGCCGGCAACGCTAGAGACCGGTGCCAGTGTACTGGTTCCTTTATTCGTAGAAACCGGAGACCGGATTAGCATAGACACCAGAACGAATGAATATTTGAAAAGAGTATAAAAAGGTATCATTTTTAAAATAGCGCAAAACAAAGGAAAACGAGCATTTCCAATGGGTTGCGCTATTTTATCTAACATATTCCATAACATATGAAGAAATTATATAAGAGCCTATTAGATAGGTAATGAATAGCCGTTACACTTGCAGCGTGGCGGTTATTTTTTATGTAATAGGAAAGTCTCCTATTACATAAAAACGCTCCGCGATGTGAATTTAACACAAGTGGCAGAGCCACAGGCTGGTCAGATTTTGCAAACAAGACATCATAGCAGATGATAAAATGGTATATAATTTTGGATTATTAAAAAAAAGATTGTATTTACGATTAGCACAGATA
>JAVXEO010000062.1:0-12681 GCA_036658435.1 Acetivibrio sp. | reverse complement strand
CACAGCGGAGCGTTTTTATATAATAGGAGCACTTTCCTATTACAAAAAATAGTTTTTAACTATAATTTAAAATCAATTTTTTACAAGAATATTTTTCCGAATTCAAAAAGCAGATTATTATTATATAATAGTCCTAAAAATTCACTTTGATTCACAAAAGCAAATATGGTCTGCCCCACTTTTGTTGCGCTAAATATGGTAAGTACAATACACCAAAACCAGATCGTAATAAATCCACGCATAATTCCTGCAACCACTCCTGCTGTTTTATTCAAACCATTTATAATAGGAAGTTTGCTTATAATGTTAAGAGTGGTGCAGGCATATCCCAGTAGAATCCAAACCAGCAAAAAAACAAGTACAAAAGCTAAGGCATTTATCATCCAATTCGCTATTTGTATTTGTATCAGTTCTTCCGCTTTTTTTGCTGCCATTTCTTTATATTCTTCCACTCCCTTTTTGTTTATCACCGCCTCTTTTAAAAGCTCCGGAAGTGTCAGGCTTTTTGCATCCACTTTTTGTGAAAGATACGGAAGCACCTTGTCATTTGACTTTATTGTCTTACTTAGCTCCGGCCCAACTACAGATGCCGCTGTTAATGCCACTATAAGAGAAAACATTCCAAAAATTGTTCGTATCAGTCCTTCTTTTTTTCCTCGCAAACCATAGGCTAACAGTGTCCCTATTACAAAAACCAGCACCCAGTTTATATTGTTCATTTTCTTTAGCTCCTATGAGTATCCTTTGATAGCTTTCCTTTTTCCATATTTACATCATTAATAAATACAAATTGATCTTTTTCTTTCGTTTCAAAAATATACTTTATGTTCTTGTCAAAGGTATAGTCCCATTTTATTTCCCCATTAAAACGCATCAATTGGCAGGATAAATCGGAAGTGAACAGGATTTCGTTTTTTGTGAATTTTACATCATCATACTCTTCTTCCAATGTCTTTTTCAGAACCTTTTTTCCCTTTAAATCATATACCAGCATGGTGGAGTCCTCTAAGATGAATCCCAGGTATTTATCATTGCTCATTACACTCTTTACTGCACTATCAAATTTCTCATTATAAATTTCTTCCGGCAGTTCCTGCATGGAATAAATCCGAAAACTTTGTTCCCCGTAAATACAAATGGTTTCATTATTAATAAATTCAACCTGGGGGCATAGTTCCTGTCCCATATCAATACCACCCACAATAAAGTTCACCTTATCTTTTCCCACGGCTCCAAAATTATAAAATGTCACCTTATTCTGTGTAACTCCATTGTTTACACCAAGATAGCTTGTTACTAATTTCTGTCCATCCGGCGACAAGGTAATATCTACTGGATATCCGTCCTTGCTTACATTGGTTGGAATCGTAAGCAAAAGAGAATTTCCCGTGTCAAAGGCATTGTAAATATGGATCTCATTGGATTTGGCATCGTCTAGTACCACTGCGGATACTCCCTGTTCGGCAATGTCTACCTGGGATATTGGCAGGGTCTCTTCTAACATCACCCCAGAGTTGGAACCATTATACACATAAGATTCTTTTCCCCCCACATCACCAATAATCACATAGTCCCCGCAAGTGTCCACCACCGGATTGTTCATCTCATAGCTCCCATTCCATAAGATTTCCCCCTCCGGAGAAATTCCCGAAGCCCCATCTCTGCTATACTTTAAAAGCATCCCCTGATAGGAACGGTATTGAACCGAATTACTGTCTTGTCTTGGACTTGTCGTCATCACCTCATAACTATTGTAGGTCTTATTAATCAATCCATTTACAATATATATAAACAAAGCAACTGCCGCAAACGTACACAAGGTTACTGTAAATGCCATGGTTACTTTATGTCTTCTTTTTTGTTCTTTAAATCGTTTGTCTTCATTTCTCCTTGATAAGCTATCCATCTTTGCAAACGTGCTCCTTTATCCTTTTGGGTATTAGTATACTCTATTTTTTTGTAATGGACAATTACTTTTGAGGAAGTTGCAGTTTTTGCCCGGTATATATCTTATCGCTGTCATCAATTTCATTTAATTTTTGAAGTACCTCCACATAAGAATAAGATTGAAAAAATTTCAAACTGATGGATGCCAGAGTATCCCCCTCTTCTACCAAATATTCGATTCTTTCTCCGGTGGCCATAACTTCTTTACTCTCTTTGTTTTCTTTGTTTTCTTTGTTTTCTTTGTTTTCTTTGTTTTCTTTATTTTCTTTTTCCTTTTGAGATTCTTCTTTTATTTTTTCTTCTTCTTTTTCTTCTTTTATTTCTTCTTTTATTTCTTCTTTGTTTTCTTCCCTGTTCTCTTCTTTATTTTGTTCCTCCCCTGCCGCTTCCTTTCTATCCACCTTTTGGGTGTTTCCGGCTATTTCTTCCACTTCTACCCGGTGTTTTGATTCCTTCTCCATCTCTTTTGTTTCTTCCAGATTATCCGATATTACATTTAGCGTTGCCTCCATGTTTTTCATCTTATCATAGTTGTCCAACATGGTTGCTCCAATGACAAGTACCACTGCTGCTAAAAGTGTACTCGCTCCATACATTAAATTCATCACTTTTTTTTCATTTTTAGGGGGTTCTTTCTGGGCAATAATCTCTCGAACCCTGTCCATTGCTTCATCTTTAAATTTTTCTTCTACTTTTTCATCCGGATTTTTTTCAATCATATAATTTTGCATGGCTTCATTTTTTTCATAATATATGTAAAATCCCGTCTGTTTTTTTAATTCTCCCATGGCATTGGATAGATAAAAGGCTTCTTCTCCTTCTCCCTTGTCAAACAGAAATAAAATTTTATTGTTTCCCTTGAAATTTTCTTCGTGAATTTTTCGAATTTCATGATCAATTTCTATTATGACATCTTTACGTACTAAGAGCCATCCCATGATTTCACAAGTATCAAAATGCTTTTTTACATCTTCATATATACCAGACCAGTCCTCATTTTTTAAAGTTTCCGGATATTCATCGGTTCTGTTTTTTACCGTTACTGCTCCGCTAATATAAAGGACCGTTTCTTCCCCCTCCTTTTCCTGTCTTCCCAAGAGAACCGACATTCCTTCCGTCTTACCGGCAAAGGTCATAACATAATCCTCTATATATATCCTCTTGTTTCCCTCAATAAATCCAATCTGTCGAACATTTTTTGGCAGCATAAATACGTCCTCCTCTTTCTACATGTTGTTTGCATCCTATCACATATAGCTATGCTTTTTTGTCATAAAAAGGCAGAGTATTCTTCTTTTTTCTTAGCAATCCCGACATTTTTTTTTTCATTTTTTATGTTTATCCCTATGTTTTTCTATTTCTTTGGGGTTTTTGTCATTTTTTGAGAAAAAAAAGCTATGAGAAAAATGTACATTTTCCCAATATGTGGGAATAGATATCAATAGCACTTATTAAAAAAAAAATAAAAGGAGTCAAAAATGGACGATCTTATTATTAAGTCATATAAACCTGCCTATTATAATCCAAAGGAAGGCGGTTCCATCTACCAGTTTTGCCGTTCTCTCCACTCTTATTTAAAAGAACCAATGGAAATGCACCGGGAAATTGTGTTGGTCTGTATTGGTTCGGATCGGGCAACCGGTGACTGTCTTGGTCCTTTGGTAGGATATAAGCTGTCTAAATTTCACTATCCAAATCTTCATATTTATGGAACCCTTACCTCACCCATACACGCCAAAAACTTAGACCGTGCTCTTTCTCATATCTCCGATTCCCACCAAAACCCCTTTATCATCGCCGTAGACGCTTCCCTTGGTGTTGCCGGGCATATCGGATGGGTTACTTTGGCAGAAGGTTCCCTTTATCCCGGAATTGGTGTTGATAAAGACTTGCCGGGCGTAGGAGATATTCATATTACCGGCATTGTAAATTTATCCGGTATGTTAAGTCATATGCTTTTGCAAACTACACGTCTAAACGAAGTAATGGGACTTGCTGACTTTATTTATATGGGGATTCGATATGCTTTTTCACTTTGTTAACCTTCTCTTTATTCTTTTTATAGATTCTTAAGGGACTGTACACACTCTCGTCACATTTATCCTATATACTATGTATTGTAAGAGGTTTTCATACATTTGATTACTCTCCCCCTCTCATTAAATATAAAAAAAGACACTCGGATAGTCGCTTATCCGGGTGTCCTTTTTTGATTTAAAGTTCTATTCTTCCTTCCAATGCACGCAGTAGTGTAATCTCATCAATATATTCTAAGTCTCCACCTACCGGCACGCCACTTGCAATACGGCTTACCTTAATTCCCGTGGGTTTAATCAGTTTACTGATATACATGGCTGTAGTTTCCCCTTCTAAGCTGGAGTTGGTGGCAATGATGACTTCCTCCACATCCCCTTGCAAACGTGTCATAAGCTCCTTTAAACGAATATCTCCCGGACCAATTCCAAGCATGGGAGATATGGCACCATGCAAAACGTGATACACACCTTCATACTTTTGGGTTTTTTCATAAGCCGCTAAGTCTCTTGGATTTTCCACCACCATAATCTGTTTATGGTCTCTTTTTTTACTGGCACAGATTGGACATATTTCCTGATCTGTAAGTGTACAGCATTCCTTACAATAGCGAACGTTGGCTTTTGCCTTTGTAATGGTATCTGCCAACTGCTGTACCTGTTCTTTTGGCATATTAATAATATGAAAAGCAAGTCGTTGAGCTGACTTGCTTCCAATGCCGGGAAGTCTTCCCAGTTCTTCGATTAATTTACTGATTTGTGAGCTGTAATAGTCCATTAGAAAGGAAGTCCTCCTCCAAGTCCGCCACCCAGTCCACCGGCAATGGAACCCATTACCTCAGAAGAAGCTTCTTCCATCTTGCGAAGTGCCTCATTGGTTGCGGCAACAATAAGATCTTCCAGCATTTCAATGTCTTCCGGATCTACGATTTCTTCTGTCAGTTTTACTGAAACAATTTCCTTCTTGCCTGATACCACAACACAAACGGCTCCGCCGCCTGCCGTTGCTTCATATTGCTGGTCTTCCAGTTCTTTTGTCTTTTCTTCCATTTGCTTTTGCATTCTCTGTGCCTGTTTCATTAAGTTATTCATGTTGCCCGGCATTCCTCCACCCGGAAATCCTCCACGCTTTGCCATAATTTTGTTCTCCTTTAATCTTCATATTCTATGTTCATATTTATCAGGTGCGTCAAGTCGACAAAATTGCCGGCTGACTTATGGGTATCTAGTACCAGTTGTGTTCTAACGGAAACTTCCTTATGAATCTTCTGGCGAATCAATGCTTCCATCTGTTGTATATGTTCCTGATTTCCCACATATTCTTTTTCCATTTCATCGGTAAATAGTAAAAGCAGGGCATTGCCCTCTCCTACTGTAGGACGCGCCGTTGTCATCATAGAGCGCACCGCAGAAGGAAGCATATTTACTATAGATTTCCAGTTCTCTGCTACTTTTCTTATATCTTCCGGAATTGCCTCCTGACAGGGTTCTGCCACCAAATCCGTCTTCTTTTCTTTATCTTCTGTTATGATATCTGCTTTCCTGTCGTTTTCTTTTTGTACCATCACGCCATTTTCCACTTTTTCCTCAAGATGGCGGATTCGATCCAGAATGGAATCAAAATTTGTTTCCATTTCCGGTTTACACAATTTAATCAAAGCAATTTCAATTAGTACTCTCTTCTGGCTGGCATACTTAATTTGATTGGATAGTTCTGAGAGTACACGAATATAGCGCATTATAGTATCTCCATCCAAAAGTGTGGCTTCCTGTTTTAAAATAGCTTCCTGTTCACCGGAAACATCAATTATATCAAATGCCTCCCGAGAAGTTTTGATCAGCAGAAGATTTCGCAGGTACCAGGTGAAGTCTATGACAAATTGTGAAAGGTCCCGACCTGCTATTACCATTTCTTCCAGTAATCCTATGGTTTCTATCACTTCATTTCGTACAATATGACGGTACAAGCGGCCAAATACTTCCATATCCACGGTTCCCAACACTTCCAGCACCTTATCATAGGTAAGGGTTTCTCCCAGGTAAAAAGCAATACATTGATCCAGCAAACTAAGAGCATCACGCATGGAGCCATCGGCAGCCTTGGCAATATAGCGAATGGCCTTTTCTTCTGCCTCAACCCCTTCTTTTTGTAAAAGTTCCTGTAATCGGGCTTTCATGGTTTCCATGGTAATTCGTTTAAAGTCATATCTCTGACAGCGAGACAATATCGTCGTTGGAATCTTATGGGCTTCTGTGGTTGCCAAAATAAAAATTACATAAGAAGGCGGTTCTTCCAGGGTCTTTAACAAAGCATTAAATGCTCCTGTAGAAAGCATATGAACTTCATCTATAATATAAACCTTATACTTTCCTTCCGTTGGAGAATACTGTACATCATTTACAATGTCACGGATGTTATCCACCCCATTGTTAGAGGCCGCATCCATTTCAATTACATTCATGGAAGTTTGTTCCTGTATCTTTTTGCACATCTTACATTCATTGCAAGGGCTTCCATCCACCGGATGTTCGCAATTCACTGCTTTTGCCAGTATTTTGGCAACACTTGTTTTACCGGTTCCTCTGGTTCCGCAAAAAAGATAGGCATGTCCAATTCGGTCTGCCTTTATTTGGTTTTTCAGAGTTGTTACAATGTGTTCCTGCCCTTTTACATCTTCAAAATTTCGTGGTCGAAACTTTCTATATAACGCCATATAGGACATACTGCATCTTCCTTCTTTTCCACTTATTTAGTCCTTGTTATAATTCTTTTCTAAATTTACAAACTTGGTAAACTGTGCCTGCCAGCCAAGCTTTACCGTTCCCGTTGGACCATTTCTCTGCTTTCCAATAATAATCTCTGCAACTCCGGGTTCCTCTGTATCATGATTGTAATAGTCATCCCGATAAATAAACATAACCACGTCGGCATCCTGCTCAATGGCTCCCGATTCACGAAGGTCTGAAAGCATCGGTCTTTTATCCGGCCGCTGTTCTACTGCACGGCTTAGCTGAGACAGTGCAATAATGGGTGCATTGATTTCCCTTGCCAATCCCTTTAGGGAACGGGAAATATCCGATACCTCCTGTTGTCTGGATTCTATTTTCTTTCCTCCGGACATAAGCTGTAAGTAATCAATAATTACCATTCCCAGTCCATGTTCCAATTTCATCTTTCTGCATTTGGAGCGAAGTTCTGCCACGGTAATTCCCGGTGTGTCATCAATCATAAGCTTAGAATTTCCTACGGTCTTTACACTCTCTACTAATTTTATCCAATCTTCATCCTTTAGTTCTCCACTACGGATTCCTTGGGAATCCACTTTGGAATTCATTGCTAAAATACGTTTTGCAAGTTGCTCCTTGGACATTTCAAGGCTGAATATCGCCGTAGGAATATCATTTTTAACCGCCGCATATTCTGCAATATTTAATACAAATGCCGTCTTTCCCATGGAGGGGCGGGCGGCTATTAAGACCAAATCGGAAGGCTGCATTCCGGCTGTTTTATAATCCAAATCATAAAATCCGGTGGCAATACCCGTAACGCTTCCCTTATTTTTTGCTGCAGCTTCAATGCTTTCCAGAGAATGAAGGACCACTTCTTTTATACTCATAAATTCTTCTGTGGATTTATTTTGTACCACATCAAAAATCTTTTTTTCTGTATCTTCTAATATTATATCTAAAGGCTCTTTGTTTAGATAACATGCATTGGCGATTCCTTCGCTCACTTTAATCAGCCGTCTTAAAACCGCTTTTTCTTTTACAATATTCGCATAATACTTAGCATTTGCCGAAGTTGGTACCACCGCAACCAGGTCTCGTATAAATTCAACACTGCAAAGTTCCGGGGGAACTTCTTTTTCTTTTAATTTATTTTGAAGAGTAACCAAATCCACCGGCTTTCCTTCTCCATAAAGCTCTAGCATTGCATCGAACAAGACCCCATACTGGTGTTGGTAAAAATCCTCCCCAACCAATATTTCAGATGCACTGGTAACTGCATCCCGATCCATTATCATAGAACCAATAACCGACTGTTCCGCCTCTGGGCTATGTGGCAGTATTCTCTTAATTAACGCCTCGTCCATTCCTTGCTCCCCACTATCAGATCTCTTTTACATGTACCTTTAGTTCTGCCGCAACCTTAGGATGGATTTTTATGGATACCGTAAAGATGCCTGCACTCTTGATGGGTTCTGCCAGCTGCATCTTCTTCTTATCTATATCATAACCCAACTGGTCTTTTGCTGCCTGGGCAATCTCTTTTGTAGATACCGAGCCAAAAGCCTTCCCATCTTTTCCTGCCTTAATGGGAATCTCCACCTTTTTCTGACCGATTTCTGCTGCAAAGGCTTTTGCCTCTTCCCATTTTTCCTGAGCGATTCTTTCATCATTTGCCTTCTTTAACTTCAAATCGTTTAAATTTCTTGAGGTTGCCTCAATTCCTAACTTCTTTGGCAGGATAAAATTTCTTGCATAGCCATCATTTATAGATACCATTTCCCCCTTTTTACCAAGGGACTTTACATCTTCCAATAAAATAACTTCCATTATAGTTCTCCTTCCTCTTTCATTTTATTCAATAATTCATGAAGTATCACCTTGGCTTCTTCCACCGTGCAGTCGCAAAGTTGTGCGCCTGCAACGCTCATATGACCACCGCCGCCAAGTTTCTCCATAACCACCTGAACGTTTAGTTCATCAATGGATCTGGCACTAATATAAATCTTATTATTAAACTCCGTCAAAACAAAGGATGCTTTAATTCCCTGAATGTCCAGAAGTTCATTTGCTACCTGTGCCCCAAGAATAGTGGGACTGTTTACTTCCCCGCCACTGCATACGGTAATAGCATAGAAGTCCAGATAGACTTCCGTATGCTGGATGGCATCTGCCCGCACCATATATTCTTTCATATCACTTCGAAATCCTTTTCGGATTCTGGTTACGTCGGCACCATGTCTCCTAAGATAGGCTGCCGCCTCAAAGGTTCGCACTCCGGTCTTTGTAAGGAAGTTATCCGTATCGATCATAATGCCGGAATACATAGCATCTGCCTCTGCCTGACGCAGCTTCAATCCATCTCCTATGTACTGGAGAATCTCTGCTACCATTTCACAAGCCGAAGAAGCATAGGGTTCAATATAGGAAAGTACGGCATGATGAATGGCCTCATCCGTTCTTCTATGATGGTCTAAAATAACAACGGTATTGGTTAAATCAATCAGTTCCTTACATTCCGTATAGTTGGGACGGTTTACGTCTACAATTACAAGCAGGGTATTTCCATTTACAATCTCCAACGCTTGTTTTCCTGATATAATCATGTCCTCTTCGTATTCCGGATTATCAATAAACCGTTCCATAATAGGACGTACCGATGTCGTCACATCATTAATCACGATGTGTGCCTTTTTATTAAGGGTCTTAGCAATTCGGTAAACACCCACTGCAGCACCAAAGGAGTCCACATCACCAAGGGCATGTCCCATAACTACGACTTCCTCTTTGGCTTCCACCAGCTCCTTTAGAGCATGTGCCTTTACTCTCGCTTTTACACGGGTATTTTTCTCTACCTGAACGCTCTTGCCTCCATAGTAAAGAATCTTTTCCCCTTCTTTTATAATGGACTGGTCGCCGCCACGTCCCAATGCCAGGTCAATGGCCGCCCGTGCATATTCGTATCCCTGGAGATAAGAACTTTCGTGAACGCCCAGTCCAATACTAATGGTTACCGACATTTCGTTTCCAATATTAACGGTTCGCACTTCTTCTAAAATTGCAAACTTATTGCTTTGCAATTCCGATAGATACTTTTGCTGAAATACAAAAATATATTTATCCTTTTCCAATTTCTTTATAATTGCATCAATGCCCTGCATGTATTTATTTATTTTTCTGTCCACCAGTGCAACCAATAAGGAACGTCTCACCTCATCAATTGTTTCCAGTGCTTCTTCATAATTATCAATATAGAGAAGGCCCACTACCATACGCTGTTCTTTATTTTCTTTCATATAAGCCATAATCTCTGTTTCGTCATACAAATAAATATTAATCAGTGTATTGCTGTCGCTAAATCTCTCTAATTCTTTTCCAAGTCCTTTGGCATTGGACTGTCCGGTTTCTTCCAGTTCAATCCGGCGCATTACAATTTTGTAATTCTTTTCGTCAATAACTCCATGGAGCTCCTCGTCCAAATCCTCAGTCTTAGGAAGATATTCTCCTGTAATTTCCGGAATTACATTGGCTATGCTCTTTCTTGCTTCTTTTTCATCTCCAATGATACTAATAAATTCATCATTTCCCCACAAAAGCCGTCCATTCATATCCAACACCCCATAGGGAAGTACCATTTCACGAAGAAGTTGTTTTTGCACTTTTCCATAATTTGCAGCATAGGAAACCACATCTCGTTCTAACGCGGAACGTCTTGATATAAATAAGAGTATTGCTACCATTAAGTAGATTACAACATAGGCTGCCATATAGAGCCCTGCTTTTTTATCAACAATTGCAATGCTTATATTCATCATAACCAGAAGGGGTGTAAACATAATCGGCCAGCATAAATATGTTTTTAATGCTCTCAGCTTTTTGTCTTTCTTCATATATACTCTCCAGTCTATTTCACATAAAGGTACAGAATAAATTATACCATTTATACCTCGGAAATTAAAGCCCCTATTTCTTTATAACGTTCTTTCCTTCTTTTTTCCCCTGCATAAATTAATATATCGAATTCCAATGAGTGCTGCCATTACAAATGCAGCTCCTCCAAACCATATCGGAGAAAGTTTATGAAAGGTATATAAAAATCCGGCAAGGAGTGCACCCAGAACGCCTCCCAGGGATTTGATTCCATTATAAAAGCCCATAACAATACTGCTATCTTCTCGATTTGCCTGGGAAGAAACCAATTCTTGTGTAAGGGGGATGCAAATGCCATTGACTGCAAAAAGTAAAATACTGATGCCAATAAAGACCGTTGGATTTTTACTAAAAGTAACGCCAAAGGCAAGAAACGATGCCACAAAAAGAATCCCTACGGCTGCCTTTTTTATATCCGTTTTTCTAATAATCCATAGGCAGATGGTTCCATTGGCAATCAGTGAAACCACACCAATTGCTGCTTTTATGGTTCCATTGTAACCGGAAGTCAGTTCAAAGACATCCTTTATGTAGTAATTAAAGCATTGTTCAAAGGCCGTACTTCCCAAATACGCCATGCCGCAAACAGAAAACAGTAGAAAAAACCGAGGATTCATAAAGCGTTTTGCCTGGCCAAATGCCATAAATGGATTTGCTGTTGTAATTATTTCTTTTAATTTCATTTTTTCTGATTTGGATGGAGCATCTTTTTTACACGCCCCCAAGAAAAAAAAGCCGGAAAACAGCAGCGCCAATGCCTGTACTCCAAATACAATTTCCACTGAAATTTCTCCTAGCATACCTCCAATAAAGTAGCCAAAAGCGGCAGCCACACTGCTCAGTCCAGCTAAAATTGTAAGATTGGTTCCCTTGTCTTCCTCTTTGGATACATGAACCACATAGGTTAGAAGGCTAACAAAGATTCCGCCTGCAAACACACCGGAAAACATACGTGCCAATAAAATCACACCTTCTGTTTTAGAGACTGCAAAGAAAATCTGTCCCACTGCATAGCCCACACTACACAGTGCTATGGTGTTACGACTATTTCTATATTCATTTCTTTTTCCCCAAAAAGGAGAAAATAAAAAGTTACTAAACATCATGGCACCATAGGCCGCACCAAACATATAATCTCCTAAATTCAAGTTTTTTATTAGCGTAGGCGTAACCGGATGGGCAAGATTGGCCGCTATGTTCATTAATATTGTTCCTAAAAAAAATAGTACCATGGATTTTTCCTTTCTACTATAGTGCAAAAAAGCCATCTCACAGTTTCCTATGAAATGGCTTCTATTTTTACAAAATATAAGCTTTAGTCCATCACATAAGGTAACAATGCGATGTGTCTTGCTCTCTTGATTGCAACGGTAAGCGCTCTTTGATGTTTTGCACAGTTTCCTGTGATTCTTCTAGGAAGAATTTTACCTCTCTCCGATACATACCTTTTTAATTTATTTACATCTTTATAATCGATGGTGTTATGTTCTTTATCAGCACAGAATACGCAAACTTTTTTTCTTCTACGCATACCGCCTCTTCTCTTCATTGGAGAATCGCCTCTGTCGCCTCTATCACTTTTATTATATGGCATAATACATGACCTCCTTATCTGCTGCTTGGCAGCCTATCATTTTCTCAATATCAATCTAGTTAAATGGTAATTCTTCGTCTATTCCATCCGGAATATTCATGAATCCATCCCCAACTGCCTGACCTGGCTGTGGTGCCTTTGGCTGAAAGCCACCGTCTGCATTTCCTGCTCCGGCATTCTTGCTTTCTGCAAATTCAACCTCTTCCATTACTACATCCGTAGTATACACTTTCACGCCTTCTTTGTTTGTATAGCTTCCGGTCTGGATTCTACCACAACCAACCACACGCGTTCCTTGGTGTAAATACCTTTCGATAAACTCTGCAGTCTTTCCAAAAGATACACAGCTGATGAAATCAGCGGTCTGCTCATCACCTTGGCGCTTAAATCTTCGATCTACCGCTAAGGTATAACGAGCAACTGCGGATGCACTCTCGCCTTGGGAATATC
>JAVXEO010000061.1:0-13107 GCA_036658435.1 Acetivibrio sp. | reverse complement strand
CAGGAAATGAAAAACGAAAGAGAAGAAGGAAAAGCAGAAGGAAAAGCAGAGGGAAGAGAAGAGGGAAAAGCAGAAGGTGAGGCAAAACTTGTTTTTTTGATTCGAAAAAAAGTAAACAAAGCCATGTCCTGTTCCCAGATTGCAGAACTGCTGGAACTGGACGAAAGTTATGTTAAAAATATAATGGAATTATGTGAAAAATATCCAGAGAAAAGTGACGTAGAAATAGCACAACTATTGTTACGTCCATAAAAAAGATCAATCTATTGTATGAGATTTAAGAAGAATAAAACATAAGAAGATAAATTAATAAAGCTTAGAAATTCCTACAGACAGGAGTTTTTAAGCTTTTTTTTCAGTGATACATTCTACAATTTTTTTAAGTTATATTCATCTATAGGAAGAAGCAACAAGGGAGGATGTTATTATGACGAAAGTGGTAGAAGAACTAAAACAACTTTACGAAGTAAAATTGTGAATAATAGACAAAAAAAATAAAAAAAATAGAGATAAATAGACAAAGAAGACAATAACAGGACAAGTGGGCTTGGTAACCTTTGTGTAAAAGAATAATATTAGAAACGTGGTACAATTTTTATCAATAAAAAGAAAAGAGGATATATATGGGAAAAGTAATGAAAGAAAATAGCAGACAAAGAGCCATAGCTTTTATAATGGCTATATTGATGGTATTTGGAAATGTACCATTTGGGGCGGTAAGGGCTAAAGCGGTGGCGGCAGAAGTGAATGTAGTTCAGTGGGAAACTCCTGCTGCTACAAATGCAGCTGCACTATGGAGTGATTATCCCTCTACAGGAATAGATACCTCTGCAACTATTGCCCTTGGCGGAACGGAAGGTACCAGTGCACTTGTAAATGGAGTGCATAAAACGAACGGTTTTCAAACGAAAGGGTTAGTAAAAGATGGATTTTATTTGATTTCATTTGATAGTGAAGGCTATGAAAATTTGACTTTTACTGCAAAATTGAGAGCAAGCAATTCAGGCGCCAGAGATTTTGTTTTGGATTATAAAACCGCCCAGGGAGAATGGACAGAAATTGCAAACAGCAATATTTCCTTAGCAGCCAATAATACAAAACCACAACCAGTATACAAGGAATTTGCCTTACCGGAGGGGTTAAAAAATACACAAAAAACATACATACGTGTGCGTGTGGCAAGCGAAACTTCTTTAAATGGCAGCACAATAGCCGCGGATGGACCATCGGCAATTGGCGGCATTACCATTGCAGGAACTCCAATATCGGGGGCAAAGCTAAAAGCAGCAGCACCAACGTCTTCCGTGGAGGATACGAGAGTAGAAAGCGGAACAGAGATTGTGCTTTCCAGTACCTCGGCAAATGCAACTATTTATTACGGAACATCAGAAACTGCAATTTCAACGAAATACACAACACCAATTGTTATTAAGGGTGCAGTAGGAGAAAAAGTTGAGATTTATGCTCAGGCAAAAGGAGACGCATATAAAGACAGCGATGTAGCCGTCTTAACTTATGAAATTAAGCCAGCACGTATAGCACCAACGGCAAAGGACCCCATTACCAATATAACTTCGGGAAAGATAGACATTCCAACGGCTTTGAAAAGTACGGGAGAAATTACCGTTGTTGGACAGGTAACTTATATTTATGCAAATGCAAAAGCAGGAATCCTAGACAGTATTGTACTCCAAGACGTAGTAAACGAAGAAATTGTGGGAATCCAGATTAATGATGCAAACTATACAGCCAATGCTGAAAAATATAAAATAGGAAATGTTATCGCAATAACAGGTACCGTTTCCACAAAAAATGGAGTCGCTTGTATTGAAAATGCAGACGGAGCCAAGATTGAGACTATTTCTACGGACAAAGCGGTATTTGAACCACAACTGCTTACCATACAGGAATTGTTGGATTACCCTGAATTTTATATTTCAGAATATGTTAAGATTAAAAATGCGACAGTGGGAAAATATGCAGCAACAGGAAACACACCGGTGGAGGATGGAACAGCCACAACAGCTATTTATAGATCTGCTGCAATACCAGAGGACATGGTTACAACGAAGACAACAACACTTCTTGGTATATGGTCAAAAAATGTAGCTTCGAAAGCAACAACTTATCAACTTAGAAATGGAACAACCGACACAAGCTTTTCAGATTATACAAAAATAATAACCTATACATATACCATTCACTATTATTTTGATAATGTGTTGGATGATACAAAAACAGTTACAAAAACAGAGGCTGCCAACACGAAAATCATGGCAACAAGTTATGCAGATAAAACATATGATCTGGATGAGGTAAAGACACCAAGCTTGGAATTTACATTGTCAAAGGATCAGGATGTGTTTAATGTATATTATAAATCGAAACCAAAAGAGCCGGAGATAACAGTTGACCAAAGCGGAGATGGAGACCCGATTTCTGAAAGCGATATTCAACAGGGAGTATTAACAATTAAAGAAGCAAAGGCGGCAGAAGCGGGAAAACAGATAACCCTGATTGGTCAGCTTGGCTATTCCTATGGAGATAATGGAAACCTTTCTCGTGCTGTACTTCAGGATATTATAGAAAATGAAGTAGTTGGATTATCAATCAGCAGTGCAATGACCAAGTTCTCTGTAGGAGATGTGATTACTCTCACTGGTGTCACAAGTGATGTAAACGGAGTTCGTCAGGTTTCCTATACAGGAGCAAAATTAGTAAAAAAAGCGACGCCACTTGCACCCCAGACAGTTACTATAGAGGAATTGAAGGCAAACAGCGAAAAATACGTTTCGGAATACATTCGAATCAAAGAGGTTACATTAAGCGAATATAACAAAGATATTCTTCCAATCACCGACGTAAATGGAAATACTATGAATGTTTGGAAAGCAGCCGCTTATCCACACGATATGAAAATGGGTGATAAAGGGGAATTCTATGGTGTATATGCAAAACAGGATAATACCCTGTATTGCTTGCGCAGTGGTATGATGGGCAATAGCTGGGCTTTAGGCTATCTTGTGGATACGGAATGTGTTCTTCCTATTGCAAAATGGGAAGGAAGCAGTCTCCCGGCACAGGTTACCTCTCTAAAGGTGAATGCAGATTCTGATATTCCGGGTGATGAATTAGATGATAATTCAAGTCTTAGTGTAAGCACAGGAAAAGCACCAAACTATACCAATACAAGCAGTACGCCAAAGGAATATTATTTGGGGTATACCGGTCTTGTAAATAATGATTATTATCAATTAGAAACAACGGCTTCTAAGTATGGCAATATGAGCTTGAAATTTCAAATGAGAGGATCGGGAACAGGACCTAAAAACTTTGAGATTTTATATAGTACGGATGGAGTAAACTATAAAAACAGCACAAACATTAACTATAATGTTATCCAATTTGACCGTACAGCGGGAACCACTATTTCTACAGAATACAAAGATAAGTCGGTATTTGAAGTATCCAATGGATATCTTGGAACGGTTTTTGTGAACTTTCCAAGGGAAGTAAACAATGAACCAAAGCTATACATACGGATTCAGGTTACAGCGGATAGCACCACACTTGCGGGAAAACCCCTTAAAAATACGGCAGGTGTAAACCGGTTTGTTCATATCAATATTTCCGGAAGTCCACTGATTGGAGATGACATCTGCAGTACCGTAAGCATGAACCCAAAGTCAAAAGCGGTTGCTTTGAATGAAACCGTTGATTTAATACCAAGAACAATGGGCTCTACCGTATATTTTAGTGTAAATGGTTCTGCGTATACCATATATACAGACAATAATAAACCAATAGCGTCGGTATTTCCTTGTACAATCAGTGCTTACGCAGTTAAAAAGAACATGAGCAAGAGTATTAAGACAACAGAAAATTACACACAGGCACAGGTTGGAACCGTTAGATTTGCACCAAATGGTGGAAATATAACTACAGGAAGTGCGGTAAAACTTAGCTGTGCTACCTTAGGAGCGAAGATTGAGTATTCTACCGATAAGGGTATAACATGGGCAGAATATAAAGGTGACCCAGGAATTGTTTTGAATCAATTACCGGCTTCGATTATGGCAAAAGCAACTTGCGCCGGATATCTTCCCAGTGAGATAAAGAGCGTTAACTTTGCATCCAGAGAAAATGAAGACTATCGCACTTATTTTGGACAAATTCATTCTCACACTAATATTTCAGACGGTTCAGGAACCATTGATGACGCCTACGAATATGCAAGTACAAAAGCAAAACAAATTGACTATCTGGTGGTAACCGATCACTCAAACCTATTTGATAATGACACAGCTGCCACCATGATAAATGGTTCAGCAAGTACAGAATGGGTAACCGCACATCAAGCTGCAAAAAAATATACAAGCGATAAGTTTGTAGGTCTTTATGGTTATGAAATGACTTGGTCCGGTGGAGCACCGGGACATATGAACACCTATAATACCGATGGATTTTTGAGCCGTAATGATGATGGATTTAAAAATGGGTCATTGGAATCCCTGCCAAACTACTATGCAGAGCTAAAAAAAGTACCCAATTCAATTTCCCAGTTTAACCATCCGGGAAATACCTTTGGAGATTTTTATGATTTTAGTTACTTTGATGAAGCAATTGACCAGCAGATTTCCTTGATTGAAGTAGGAAATGGAGAGGGCGCCGTTGGAAGCAGCGGATATTTTCCTTCTTATGAATATTACACCCGTGCACTTGATAAAGGATGGCATGTAGCACCTACAAACAATCAAGATAATCACAAGGGAAGATGGGGGGATGCCAATACAGGAAGAACTGTAATTCTGGCAGATAGCCTGACAGAAAGCAATATTTATGATGCGCTTCGTAATATGCGTGTATATGCAACGGAGGATAATAATTTAAAAATTAAATACACCCTCAATAACGAAATTATGGGTACGATCTTGTCAGATAAACCGGAAAATATTAAAATTAATGTAGACTTATCTGATGAAGATAAAGAAGCGATTGGTAAGGTTGAAGTCATTGTAAACGGAGGGTTATCCGTAGCTTCCAATACGGTTTCAGAGAATGCAGGAAAAGTAGAATTTAACCTTAGCCCGGATTATTCATATTACTATATTCGAGTAACACAGGCGGACGGCAACATTGCAGTAACGGCACCGGTTTGGACTTCCAGTGTAGAATCCATTGGAGTTTCTTCAATTAGTACCAAGGCAACGCTGGCTGTAAAAGGAGAAGACATCAATGTAGACACCACCTTATTTAACAATGAGCAAGATGATTTTATTGTTTCATCTGTTAAATATACGGTAGGAGAGGGTGAAAAAGAAAGAGAAATTCATCAGGTTGATTTGGAGAACAATCCACAGATGCAGGTAGTGGGAGCAGGGCAGACACCAAGTTACAGCTTCCAATATGCACATGATGGGTTAGGAACTACGAATATTAATGTAATTGTAAAGGGAACCTACCAGGGAGTAGAAAAAACGTATCGAGGAATGTTAACTTTAAAATACATTGCGCCAGAGATGACAACGAATATTGTAATTGATGGAACTCATGACAACGATTATGTGACGGGTTATAATGCAGGGAAAATGAGTAATTTGGTTGGAATTGCAGCAGAAAAATTTGCTAAGGTTCGTGTAGAAGAGACGGAAATCACAGACTCTGTATTGGAAAACTGCAATTTACTTATAATTGCAGCGCCGGATCGAAATGTAACCAAGAAATTTAGCGATGATTTTATTGAAACCGTTAAGAAGTATGTAGAACGTGGAGGCAGTGTAATTCTTTGCGGTGCAGCGGACAAAAGCGATAATATAAACGTACAGTCCTCTACAGAACTTAATCGACTCTTAACTGCAATGGGAGCCACTACCAGACTGAATAGTGATCAACTGCAAGAGAACAATGCAAATAATCTAAATTTTAGCGCCTTCAATATTTATTCAAAACACACAAAAAACTTGGTGCAAGGACAAAAGTATAGTGCCTATAATAGTTGTAGTGTACTTTTGAATGAAGCAGCCATAGCAGAAGGAAAAGCGGAAGCTCTTGTATATGCGAACGAGGCGGTCAAGTCAATTAGCAACAATTCGTTTGGAACAAATGTACCTTTAGCAGATGGAACGGCAGTTGCCTTAGCCCATGAACAAGTTGGAACCGGATCCGTATTTGTAGCGGGGGCGGTATTTGTTTCAGATTACGAAATAGAAGCGGAAGTAGATTACGCAGGACAGCTTCACTCCATGAATCGATCTATTTTTGAAAATATACTACATGAAAAGAAAACTCGCATTCCAACAAGTGAAATTGCCCAGGTTCGAAAATCGGGGTTAAATGAGGCATTTGCAGTAGAAGGTTATGTAACGGCGGGAACGGCCGTGCCGGGAAATGTTTTCTTTGATGCGATTTATGTACAAGATGATACCGCCGGCATTACGGTGTTTCCTATTGCAGATACGGGAATTGAAATTGGACAAAAGATTCGACTGGAAGGATACGTAGATGCCTATCAGGGAGATAAAGAAATCCAGATATTTAGTTATGAACTTCTTGATGGAGAGAAAAAAGCATATGAACCAAGACGTATCACAACAGAGCAGGCCGGAAACTATGAAGAAAATGGAGGCTTACTGGTAAGGATCAGTGGAGAAGTTACCAATATTATTAAGAGCTCCGGTATTGTACAGTATATTTATGTACGTGACAACACTGGAAAAGATGGGATTGTCTTTGCAGATGGTTATATTTTGCCATCGGATGCAGCAGAAAATGAGGGAGAGACTCTTGTTGTTGGAGATAAAGTTTCAGCTACGGGTCTTGTATACGAACATCCCGAAGGTGCAGTGCAGCAGACGTGCCTGAGAGTTCGAGACCGTTCAGAAATTACAAAGACAGATCTTATCACTCTGGGGCAAAAAGTTGCAAGTGCGGCAGCTATTGATGTTTCACTTTGTTCGGAACTGGCAAAAGAAAATTTACAAAAAGCAATAAGCAATGCACAAGCAGCAATCGATAGAAATGAAACCAATTTAATTGTGATGGATGATTGCAGAATGGCGATTACAAAAGCAGTTAAGATGCTATGGTCCACAGTAGGAGCCGATTATACAGCGGTCAATAATGCAATTTCTTCTGGAAGACAAATAAATAGACAATGGTATACAAGAGAAAGTCTAAATGTTTTAGATCTTGCAATAAATGCAGTAATCATGGGTAAAGACAAGTCAGAACAGGAAACGGTAAATGCCTATGCAGCAGCTATCTATAAGGCCATTACGATGCTTGTGTATAAAGGAGCGGATTATAGCGCAGTAGATGCAGCGTTAAAAGAGGCAAAAAAATTAGATAAGGATGATTTTACCGAAGAAAGTTGGAAAGAACTTGAAAAGGCAATGGAAACCGTAATAATTGGAAAAACCATACTAGAGCAGGAAGAAGTAAATGCCTATGCAGCAGCCATTAGATTTGCAATTGGAAAATTACAAAATATAGAAACGGAGGATGAATACATACCGGAAATAACAACCGATGATAAGGAAGAGGATAAAGACAAAGAGGATTTAGACAAAGAAACTTCCGGAAAACCGGGTATTGTAGAAATAAAAACGATGGATAAAGTAGTGACATCCATTGAACTAAATGCAATTTCTGCACAAGAGAAAAAAGATGGATTCTTCTATTCTGAGGATGGAAAAAAACTAAAAGATGCCATTATAAAAACAGAAGATGGGAAACGCTTTATATTGAATGAAAAAGGAGAAAAATATCTCTCAGCAATGATAGAATCAAAAGCGGGAACAAAATATATTGTAGGAGAAACGGGAGCAATTATTACGGGTTCTTTTATTAAAACCAAGGGTGAAATTTACTATACAACAAAGAGCACCGGAAAGATTGTTACGGAAAAGCTAATTAAGGTGGATGGAAGAAAATATTATGCAACATCCACAGGAGCATTTGCCACCGGAGAAATTCTGGAAATAAAAGGAAACCTTTATTACGTGACAAAAAAGAGTGGAAAGGTAGTAGAAAATCAGTTAATCAAGATTGATGGTAAAAAATATTATGCAAAAAAAGGCGGAAAATTAGCAGCCTCCAGATGGATTTTAGTAGATGGAAAGAAATATTACTGCAATAAAGAGGGAATCGTAACAAAAACAAAATAAATATTAAAAAAGGGAGCAGGTCTTTATAAGATCGGCTCTCCTTTTATGTAGTTTGTCCCATATGAAACAATAATGTCAATTTTCGTTGTGCAATTTTAAAAAAATATGGACATGAGTCCTTGAAAAATTGTTAAAAGTAAACTATATTGAAAGATATCATTATGTGTAAGGATGCAACATGTTACAAAAAGGTATGAGATTGAAAGGAGAGAAAAATGAAATTAATGAAAAAAATGAAAAGAGCGTTGGCATTAACTTGTGCGGTTGCTATGGTGGTAACTTCGCTACAAGGAACGGCGACCGTCTCAAAAGCGGCAGAGGCAACGAAGATAGCCATTCTGTCTACAACAGATATGCATGGAAAATGTTGGGGGACCAATATTTTAAATGATGAAAAGGTTAAAAACAGTATGTTAAAGGTATCTACTGTTTTGAAGGGGATTCGAACGGATTACAACAATAACGTAGTGCTAATTGACAATGGAGATTCCTTTCAAGGAACTCCGGTTTCATCTCTCAGCATTATGAACGCAACACCTACTGCAATTACAGTAGAAACACCAATGGCAATGATTTACAAATATTTGCATTATGATGCCTTTGTATTGGGAAACCATGAATTTAACTATTCATGGGAAACTATGAACAAAGTATACCAATACCTAGAAAGTAATGTAATTGATGTAAATAACGATGGAACACCGGAACCGTCGGTACCTGTGTTGGCAGCGAACATAGTTTATGAAAAAGATGACCAGGCTGGTCATAAAGCCAACCAAGAAGTGTTCAAGCCATACACAACAAAAGACTTTGTGATAGATGGACAGTCATTCAAAGTGGGTATCCTGGGCTTGGAAAATATGGACTGTACTCGATGGGATATACCGGATAATTACCCCAATATGCGCTTTGCACATCTTGAGAATAAAGAATATTCCATGGCATATGAAGCACAGATGAATGTAGATAAGATGAAAGCAGAGGGATGCGATTACATTATTACATCTTACCATTCCGGTCTTGGTACTGCAGATGGAGAATTAAAATTTGGTGTGAACACAGAGAATCAGATTTTAAGAGTCATTGCAAATACAACAGGAATTGATATGATTATTGCAGGACATGACCATTCTTCCAGCTACAGCGACAAGGAGTATGAAGGAAAAGATGGTAAAAAGATTCGTGTCGTAAACGGAGGCGGAAATGGCTTAACCAAAACGGAATTACAGGTTACCGCTACTGGAGCTGGACAATTTGATGTTAAGACCATAGGTGGAACCAATATTGACCTTGGTAAAAAAGATGGAACCGGAGAATTATATGCAAATGATGCAGAGCTGGAAAAACTTGTTCAACCATTTGCTTCTGGAGCTGCACTTTATGTAAATCAGGTTTGTGGAACAGTAAATGACGCCGGATGGGATAATTCAAAAACAGCATATTACTTAGAACAGACGGATGTCATGGACTTAGTTAACCGTGCACAAATTTCAAGTGGTGAAGTTTACCTTAAAAAAGAATATAGCGATCCAGATAAATTTACTGCACTTCAAGCAAAATATGGACCGGATTACAAATTAGACGTGGATTTATCCAGCAGTTCTGTGGTTATTAATAAGGACACGTATACGGGAATTCAGCCGGGAACCATGACATTAAAAGATATTTATAAATTTTATAAATATGACAACAATCTGTATGTCATTCCGGTAAAAGGTTATGAAATTAAACAAATACTGGAATTTGTAGCAGCAAAACGACTTGCAGTTACATTCAAAGGCGGAAAAGCAGTTTTTGAAACCGCAGGCGATTCCTTCACGAATCCTGTATTTTATGGATTGGATTTTACCTATGACTTGGCAAAACCAATTGGAAAACGTGTTGCCATAAGAGGATTTAAGAACGGAAAAGGATTCGATAAAAATAAGTACTATAATCTGGCTGTGAATAACTACCATGTAGGAAATGGACCGTTCTCATCCCTTGCAACAAGCGATGCAATATGGTCTCAGACAGATAATCTTGGTGGAGGAAATATACAGGACTTAATTAAGCTCTATGTAGAAACAGCATCAGGATCTGCAATTGGTGGAATTGTTCCGGATCGTTCCAATTGGAATATTACTTATTCCGGAAAGATACCGGTAGAGGCACCAACAGAACCAAATGATAGCTTTGATCCAATTCCGGATGCTACTTTTGCAGCAAACTATCCAGGAGCGTTGAATGTAAAAGAGGCAGCAGCGGAACCGGAAAATTCTACAAAAGAAATAACGGTAGTGGGTCAGGTAACAGCATGTTATGACGGAAGATTTCATATTATACAGGATGTGGTGAACAAAGAAGTTGCAGGCTACTGTGTATATGATAAAGATACAAGCCATCAATATACCATAGGAGACATTATTTCTATAAAAGGAACTTCCTCTCCATATGGCGGACTTCCGGAAATGAAACCAAGTAAAGGTGCTGCACCCATAGTACTGGATTCATTGGGAAAAGATCTTACAATTGCACCACAGGTGATTACAGCGGAAGAATTTATGAAAGATAAGAGTTATGTAAACGAAACCGTGGTATTCCAGAATATCGCATTTGACCCGTCGAAAGTTGCAGATTCAACCGGAAGTGTAGAAATTTATAGTGCGGTTGTTCCTAAAGATTTTAAAAAGGGCGAAAAAGTGGATTTCTATGGAGTGGGTGCACTGGGATTTGGAAAACTACAATTAAGGAATTCAACGGAAGCTGACTTTGTGAGACACACCACAACGTATGATCCGGTTCCGGACAGCCTGTTAACTTCAGGAATGAAGAGCCTAAAAGAAGTACGTAGTGCTGCGGAGAACGAAAAAGTAATTACCGTTGCACAGGTTGCCTATAAACCGAAAAAGAATAACTTTATTTTACAGGATATTGTTGGTGGAGAAATCGTAGGAATCCATGTTTATGATAAAACTAATGAGTATAACATTGGCGATGTAGTAGAAATAGAAGGAATAAAGAGTACACGAAATGATTCTGTACAAATCAAAGCAACTACCGTTAGGCGTATAAAAACAGACATTGCATTTCAACCACAGGATATTACCATAAAAGAGATTAGTCCGGATTATTTTTCGGAATACATTAGACTCTCTGATGTTACATTAGGAAAATATAATGGAGGTGGTGGAACCCCGTTGACTGACAAAACGGGTAAAATCAATGCACAGTTTGCACCGGCATATCCGGCAGGAACCGCGGAAAACAGTGTTGTAGGAATTAAGGGTGCTGTTGATATATTTAAGGGAACCTTACAATTGTCACTTGGAAGTTCTTTTAGCTATTTAGTAAAAACAGTAATGGAAAAACCAATAGCGGATAAAACCTATTTCAGACTTCCGGTTGTTGAAACTTCAGATGTTCATGGATTCTTATTAGACGTGTCATCGGGAAAAGAAGAAGAGTATCAGTACCGCATGGCATACATTGCGGACAAGGTAAATGATTTACGCCAAAATAGTGATGTATTATTACTAGATGGTGGAGACATTTATCAGGGCAATCCGGTTTCTAATTTATTAATGGGAGCACCAATGACGGCGGCTATGGATGCCATGAAATATGATGCAGTAGCACTGGGCAATCATGAATTTGACTGGGGCGTAACCAAGTTATTGGATAACGACGGAACCATGGGAAGTTACAATCTTTCAAACAGTGAAGGCAGTGCAGTAGGAAATAGTAAAATTCCGGTTGTTTGTGCAAATATGTTTGATGCAAAGACAAATGAACGTGTTAACTTTACAAAAGATTATGTTATATTAGACAAAAAAGTAAAAAGTTTAAATGGTGTATCTGGAACGATTAAAGTTGCGGTATTTGGGTATGTTGATGACTATTCAAAAGATATTATGGCAGCACAAATTGCACCGTACAAAATTGATGAAACAAAATTAAAAGAGATTGAAGATCAGGCAAGGAAGATGGAAGATGCAGGACTTGTAGATGCGTCTGTTGTTTTAGCACATGCAGGAGCAAACAGTATTGCAGAAGAATTTGTAACAGGTGGACCAATTGATCTTGTATTAGGTGGTCATACCCATCAAAGCGTATGTGGAGTAGCAACCAATGGTGTTGCCTATGCACAGCCTAAGAATCAGGCACAGGATTATGCTTATACAGAAATCTGCATGGATCCCATTACAAAAGAAATCTACGTAGAGAATAATGAAACAAAAACAGTTTATAGTAAAACTACAAAGGAAGTTCTTTACAATACTGAAAAAAATGCAGCGGAACTGGATGCAGAGGTTGTGAAAATCAGTAAAATAGCTTCCAAAGAAGTGGCTCCGACTATGAACCAAAAATTAGGAACCATTACAAAACAAGTTACAAAAGGAAGTATTAGTGGAAATAAATTTTCTTCCACAGCTGGTAACTTTATGACAGAACTGCAAAATGCAGCGACAGGTGCGAAAATATCATTTACCAATGGTGGAGGTATTCGTACAGAGTTTACATTTGATACACCTGTAAGAATGTTAACAGCTGGTGATATTTACACAATTGCACCATTCTGCAACACACTGCCTACTTTTGAACTTACTTATAGTGAAGTGCTGGATTTAGTTAAGTATGCAGTTGGAGCAGGTGAAAGTCTTTCCCTTAGAATGGGCGGAGCAACCGCATATTATTCAGAAAAGGGAGAAGTTACTACTTTATTCATTGGCGATAAGCTGGTTTACGCAGATGGACAGTACCAGAATGGTCATAGCGCTTTGGAAAAAGTAATTGTATGTACCAATGAATACGTTGCAACGGCAAAAGGAACACCATTTGCAAGTAAAAAATCAATAGAAACTTTAAATGGTAAAACGCCGGCGACGGACAATGAAGCATTTATTGCAGCATTAAAGATAGAAGCAATGTATAATGACGGAAACATTTATGTAAATCCAAA
>JAVXEO010000060.1:0-13962 GCA_036658435.1 Acetivibrio sp. | reverse complement strand
CTATCATATCTCCAAGTTATTGTCAACAACTTTTTAAATCTTTTTTTCAAGTCCATGTCTCATTTAAAGTAGTCAAACTCAATGATTTTAAGCCTTCATTGCTCTCTAATTTCTGTTCGAAATGTGATGCAACGTTGATTAGTATATAACGTCTTTCGACAAAAGTCAACAACTTTTTTTGTTATTTGAAAAGAAATTTTCTTAGCGCGGCGTGGGCACCCACAGCGGAGCGTTTTTATATAATAGGAGCACTTTCCCATTACATAAAAAGCGACCGGTTTATTCCTATAAATATAAACCAATCGCTTTTTATCTTATTTATGGTGTTAAAGTTTTAAGTTTCTATCGTGCAGATTCCATTCCTTCCCGTACGGCTTCTAATGCCTGGCGTGGATCTTTGGCATCTCCGATGAACACGACCTTTGGATATCGTTCTTTTATTTGTTCATAAAGAGAAGTGTCCGACTTTGATCCACAAGCAAATACAACATGGGTAAATCCTTGTAACTGAAGCTTCTGCCCTCTGCTTTCAACCAAGACACCTTCTTCTCCTACGGACAATAATTTAGTAGATGGCATCATTTTAATTTCCGGTCTATGTAAGCGTTTCATCATTGGAACTTGAACATTGGGTACCATACCTCCACCTATTTCATCCAGCATTTCTATCATGGTAATTTCCATAGGTCCACGTTTTCGATGTAATAGAAGTTCACAAATTTCGCAGCCAACCATACCTCCTCCAACGACCAGTACGTTACCCCCTAAAATCATTTCTTCATTTTTCAAAAGCTTTTGTGCCGTTATCGCCGTATTGGTATCTACCCCTTCTATTGGAGGTACAAAGCTCCTGGATCCGGTGGCTGCAATTACAACATCCGGTTTTCTTTCATCCAGAATAGACGGAGTCGCTTCCACTCCACAAACAACTTCAACCTGAAGTCTTTTTAATTCTTCTTGTAAATAAACAATCCATCGGCTGATTTCTTGTTTATGAGGGGGGATACAGGCAATGTTTATCTGTCCACCTACCCTTGTTTCTTTTTCCAGCAAGGTTACTTTATGTCCTCCAAGTGCCCATGCCCTTGCTGCTGCAAGTCCACCTATTCCACCGCCCACCACAATTACATTTTTTATTTCCTCGGCTTGAGTGAATTGCATTTCCTTTTCTCTTCCAAGGGAAGGATTTATGACACAGGACGCCGGTCTTCTCTTGGTTTGTTCTCCTACACAGCCAATACCGCAGCCAGCACAAGGAGCAATTTCAGATTCTCTTTTGTTTTCCATTTTCATAACGAATTCCGGATCGGAAAGAAGTGCTCTTCCAATAACCACTCCATCTACTTTCTCACTATCCACCAAATATTCTGCATAAGACGGTTCATTGATTTTGCCAACAACCAACACCGGTTTCGAAGCTATTTTTTTGATTTCTTCTGCCTCTGGTACATTAAGTCCTCTTACTTCTCCATGGCAGGGAATTATTTTATTGCAGCGTTCGTACTGCGTTCCTCCACTAATTTCAAAAGCATCAATTCCATGTTTCTCCAAAATAGGGACCAAAAATTTCATATCCTCCAGTGTGTTTCCCTGCTCATCCCGTTCTGACCCACTCATTCGTAAAATAATAGGAAACGCACTTCCACATCTTTCCTTTATTCCATCGATTACTTCAAATAATAATCGGGCACGATTCAAAAGTGTTCCACCATAGCCATCCGTACGTTTATTTCTCATTGGCGATAAAAATGAACCAAGAAGCATATAAGCGTGTGCACAATGAAGTTCAATGCCATCGAAGCCTGCCATCTTTGCCCCATAAGAAGCGGCTGCATACTGTTCAATAATCCCCGGAATTTCTTCTAATTCCAGTGCCCTTGTTTTTTGTCCCATGGAATTAATATAAGCGCTGGAAGCAACCGGCGTTACTCCAAAAAAAGAGCTAATACTTTCTGGTCCCGGATGGGTAATTTGTGGTATGATTTTTGTACCAAACGCATGGATTCCTTCTGTAAATGCCTGATAAGATTTTATGCTCTCTTCACCCCGAAAGCTTAGGGTATTCCCAAGGTAAGGTACTTTAGGATCCACCGAAAGTGCATCCAGTATAATGCATCCCACTCCTCCCTTCGCCCTGGCTTCCCAGTAGTTTTTCATCGTTTCATTTACGGTGCCGTCCTGGCTTTCATATCCCAATGACATGGGCGCCATAAAGGTACGATTTTTTACTGTCATAGAGCCTATTTTTATTTCCGTAAATAGTTTTCTCATTCCACTCCTCCTTATAAGTTTCTTGCAATATCAAAGCCTTCATGTATGGCATTCAATGCTCTTCTTGCTTTCTTTGCATCTCCAATTATATGATAAGGTATCTTTTGCTCTTCACAGGTGGAAACAAGCTCTGTACTGTCATTTGATTTTGCACCAATGGCAATCACTACGCTATCACAGACGAAAGTTTCTTTTTTACCGTTTTTCTCAGCGACAACCCCTTCTTCATTAAATCCAATACAGATTGCTTCTGTAATAATTTCAATTTTTTGTAGGGCCATCTTTTGCAGAACCGCAATTTTACGAAGGGAGCCTAAATCCATACCTGCCTTTTCCTGCATTTCCAGTACAAAAACCTCGTGCCCTTGTTCTGCCAGTTTATCCGCGGTTTCCAAACCTACTAAACCACCACCAATCACACAAACTCTGCCTTCTGCTTTATCGCTTTCCTCTAATATTTTATGCGCATCATAAAATGGTTTTTTCTCCATATTATCCAAATGTGGACGTATTGCCGATGCTCCAATTGCAATTATCACTTCATCCGGTTTTTCTTGTTCCAGAAGTTCTTTTGTAACCTTTGTGTGAAGATGAATTTCAATTCCCGCTCTCTCTGCCTTTTTTCCAAATGCTTCTGCTGCATTCTTCATTTCCTTTTTTCCCGGCGCTTCCCCTGCGGTAATAAACTGCCCTCCAAGATGATTGGACTCTTCATAAAGAATGGGATTATGTCCTTTTTGTTTTGCAACCAGTGCTGCTTCAAGTCCACCCATACCTCCACCTGCAATTAAAATCTTTTGGGGATGTTCTGTTTTGTTTAAAAAGTATTCTTCTTCATGTCCAAGCATTGGATTACGCATACAAGTGATATGTGGAAAATGGGCAACATCACAAAATCCATCATAACACCCTTGGTTGCAGCCGATGCAATAGGTAATATCTTCTGTGTTTCCGGCTTCTGCTTTTTTACAAAATTCCGGGTCTGCTAATTGGGCTCTTCCCATGACTACCAGATCCGCCTTGTTCTCTGCTAGAATATCTTCTGCCATATCCGGTGTATTAATTCTTCCTACTGCAATGGTCAGCATTCCGGTTTCCTTATGAATTCGATCTGCATTATCCACATTAAACCCATTTGGAACATCAATTGGAGGCACTTCATAAAGAGAAGCTGCCGTAATTATATTTCCTCTTGAAATATCCAGAACATTAACGCCTTCTTCTTTTGCCATTTTGCAGAAGTCAATTACCTCTTCTATGGTTAATCCTCCCTTAAGATAGTCATCATGGGCATCAATTCTCATGAAGATGGGCATTTTCTCAGGTAAGTTTTCTCGAATTGCACGAATACAGGCAAGTGGAAATTTTGCACGATTTTCCAAACTTCCTCCATACTCATCCGTTCTATGATTAATTCCTCCACTCAAAAATGAATGAGGTAAATAATTGTGTGCACAATGAAATTCCACACAATCATATCCTGCCTGTGCCGCCCGTTTTGCTGCGGTACCAAAGCACTCCACAATTTCCTCTATCTGTTCTTTTGTGATTGCCGGCATCGTATAAGGTCCAAAAGGCATATCACTGGCAACAAGAATCTGTGCTTTTGGATCCATGGATACCGCTATCGAACCCTGCCAAAGCTGAATACCTGCCTTCCCTCCTGCTTGATGAATGGCATTACAGAGTTTTTTATGTCCCTCTATATATTTGTCATCACTGATGGAAACAAAATGAGCAGGCGCACTTTTCGTATGTACAGAAGAAACTTCTACAATATTCAAGCCACTCCCACCCAATGCTCTGGCCTTATGGTAAGCCACCAGTTTGTCCGTAATGAAGCTGTTTTCATCTGCCATACGTGTACCCATTGCAGGCAATATAACGCGATTTCTGAGTTTCATATTCCCGATTTGAATTGGTGAAAATAAATGTTGATACATAAAAAGACCTCCTTTTGTATTTGTCTTCATTATAGCAAGGAGGAGGTCTCAATTATATTCAAAATATTAAGTTTTCTTCTTATATTTGTTGTTTCTAATATATTTTATAGAGTTTTTATTTACATTTAATATTGTTTTAATTATCCCGATATTCTTTAGGTGTTTGGTTCATACATTGTTGAAAAGTACGTTGAAAAGTAGAGTAGGAATTAAACCCACATAAGTTAGAAATCTCAACCACATTTTTTTGTGTGGCTTTCAAATAAGAGCAGGCATAAGAAACCCTTATTTCATTTAACAGGTCTTTAAAACTTCGATTAAAAATTTCCTGTATCATTTGCCTGGCTGTATATTCTTTCACACAAAATTCTTCACAGATTGTTTTAAGTGAAATATCTTTTTGAAAGTGAAGATGCATATATTGAAGAAACTGTAAGGCTAACCCTTCTTTTGATTTTATCATATCTAAATTTCCCACTTCTTTTTTCTGGTAATCTCGCGGCGTCATACCTGCATACTGGACAAATACACGATAGAATGCGGTAATGGATGAAAAGCCTAAAATGTCACTAATATAATCTAAGGACAGTTCTGAAAAATGCAGGAGTGCACAGGCATTTAATATTTTCCCGTATTGTTGCAATTGAAAAAAAGTAAGCCCACAGTTTTGTTTGATTTTCTGATTTAAAACCTGTTTGGATAAACCGGTATTTTCTGTCATATCTTCTAAAGAAAGTTTATTTGAAGTATACAGTATCGCTTGCTCTATTATTTTCCATATAACAGATTGTTCTACAGGATCCTTTCCTATATTTTCAAATGCATACCTGCAATGGTAGGCGTGAAGAACCAACGTCATATATCCAATCAGATTTTTACTTTCAAATCTTCGTTCTTTCTGTTCCTTCCATAAATTGTCCATTATATGTTCTATTTCCTCCCTTTCTTTTCCTTTTAGGAAAACCAAAGGGCAGGTATCATACACCAGTCTTTCATGTGCGTTTTTAGGATGTTTTTCCCAGCACATATGCATAAATAAACCTATATAAAATTTAACGGACATTATTTCAATATTTTCTTCAATCGTAAGGATGGAGTGAAAATGATGAGAATATAAACAAAAGAAACTTCCCTGTTCTATGTGATATTCCATTCCATTAATAAGAAAAATGCCCTTTCCCTTCATTACATAGATTATTTCTACCATCTCATGTCTATTTATGGGAGTGGGTTTTGAAAGGATTCGCTTTTCAATAATAATTTCATTTTCTATATAATTATCATAATAGTTACTTCCCGTAAACCAATCTTTTTGTCTTTCCATACTGTATTTTCCACCTTATTTTTTATCGGTCAGTTCTTCTCTCCCTGATGGCGAAACTGTTTTGGTGTTATTCCTTCATGATTTTTAAAGATAACATAAAAATATTTTGTATTATTAAATCCTACCTTTTGGGCAATATTCTCAATAGAATCCTGTGTTTCCACTAAATCTGCTTTCGCTTTTTCAATTCGAATATTGTTGATTACCTCACTTATAGATTTTCCTGTGCTCTGCTTAAATAAGCGGCCTAAATAAACATAGTTCATTCCCATTTTATCTGCAATATGCTGGGCTGAAAGATTGCTGTCTTCATATTCTTCTCTAATACACTTTTCCACCTGTTGTGCCATAATATCAAGTTTCTCTTTTTTTCGCTGCTCTCCTTGACAGGATAAGGCTTCCATACACGCATCCACTGCCAGATTTAATTCTTGGACATCCTTAATGCCTTCTAATATATTTTTAGGAGGGAGCGTTATGGACAGATCAAATTCTTTCTGCAAAGATGCAAATCCCTTGGTTACATAACGAACCGCAAATCGAAAATCCACAAAATGATCTCTTTGTATGCTGTTGAAAATTTGTTTCCAGCTTTCTCTTGCTTCTTTTAATTGTCCCATACGTAAAGCACTAAATAGGGCCGCTGCCTGCTTTTCATCAAATCCACTTGTTTGACTGAAATTTTCAATCAAGCTCTCCGGCATTACTTGTTCCCTAGAAAATAGAAAATGCATTTGATGCAGCTCACATAAATTCTTATAGGAGTCTTGTATTCCTTCCTTGTCTTTTTTTGGTCTTCCATAGTAAAAGACCCTATGATATTTTTCTGCAAGCTCACCGCATAACTTATTTATATCCGCTTCCCATAGATCGGGTATTATAATGGCGCTTCCAATTTCTATATGTGCTATTAAAATTGTCTCGTATCTTAACTGAATAAAACTTCTTAAGCTTTCACTTTCTTTATAATCGGTTATAATCAGCGAAGCCGATGTTTGAATCTCCTCTCCCACGCCCTCTTCTAGCAAATGTTTCATCTTCATACTCATCTGCTGTTCAAACTGATTTTCAAGGAGTAAATCAATTTTCCCAGGAAGTGTACGATGATCATCTCCTATTTTACCCAGTGCCTTTCTCAAAATTTGAAACGGCATATAGACTTTTATTAAAATATATACCATACTGCTAAAAAGCGCTAGCAATATTAATAAAAACACAAAATAAACCACATTGCGAAGTCTTCCCATTGAAGAATATATTGTTTCTGAACCCACTTTTTTTACATAAATCCAACCCGAGTTTCTCAATTTATGATATATCCAGCTTGTTTTTTCATCTTCCTTAATCATTCCGCCCTTTCCTTTTTTTAGTTTTAATTCTTTGCAAATAAGGGGCCATAGTTTTTCTGCTTCGTTTAATAAATTTTTGCTTCCAGATGCAATTCCTTCTCCTTTATCATTGAGTATTACACAATTGTCACCTGATGAGATTCCAAGCAGCTGCTTTTCATACCATTTTGCCTTTACATCTAAAAGTAACGCATCTCTTTTTCCTTTATCTCTGACTTCATAAAATACAAACGTATAGCATTCACCTCTATTACTAGTGCGGTGAACCGGTACCATTCTTTTTTGCTTTTCGGGATGTAAAAGCAAGTTCATGGCGGATTGATCATAGAATTCTTCAGATTTTAGGGAAGTATGACCTCCATCGGATGTAAAAATACAGTTAAGTTTTTCATTGTAGACCATAGCATCCATCAAAAATTCACTGCTGCATGTAAAATTTCCCAAGTCCCTTAGTCCGGAAGTCCGTTGGGCATTGGTCAAGGTTTCCTTCGTTCGTAAGGTTTTTACGGATGAGGTATAGTATATTTGCATTCCGGTATTTTGAATAATATCCAATAAAGTTCCGGATATGGTATCCACCTGTTCTACAAACTCATTGCTAAACTGTCCAATAGACTGCACCATTGATTTTTCAAATTCCGAATAAAGTATTAAAAACAAACTTAATATGGAAAATACGGTTAGCAGTGCCCCTCCAATTTTATACAATATTTTTTTTTGACCTTCCTTATTTTCTTGAATAATCATGGTTTTCTCCTACTGAACGCGTATTGTTATGTATTGAATTATAAGGTAAGTTTCTTTAAATTTGAAGTTTAAAATCTATAGTTTGAACGAGTTTAATATTTTCAGACTTCCCATTTCTCTGTCTTCCACGCTATACTAAGTATACAAGATGCACCAACGTAATTGCAAATGTTTCGATCGAACATATCTTGGTATCCTGTTAACAATTTTAGTTCCGTTGTATAAAACTTTTTATATTCGGACTTTTAAAAATGAGAAAGTGAGTGTAGCATTATGAAATTAATTGCAAAGCGATTGTCTGTATTGACATTATCTATGGTTATTGGGTTTAGTTTACTTGGATGTGGAAATTCAAAGTCTTCCTCCACGCCTGCTTCTGAAAATAGTACTACTTCTACCGCAGAAGATTCTTCCAGTAAAGAGGAGGGTACGGTTATGTTATATTCTTCCATGCAGGAAGATCAGCTTATTGCTATAAAAAAAGCATTTGAAGCAAAATATCCCAATATAAAAATGGAGTACTATTTTGCCGGAACCAGCAAGGTTATCACTAAAATTGCCACGGAAGCCCAGGCGGGTCAGGTAGACTCTGACGTTATATGGGTTGGAGATCCTGCAGATTATGTTTCTTTTAAGGAGCAAAAAATTCTTCAGCCTTATACTTCTCCTGAAGCTTCTGCTATCGATGCCTCTTACATTGATTCTGAAGGTTATTATACCGGTGCCCGGCTAATGAACATGGGGATTGCCTATAACACAGCTCTTGTTTCATCAGAGGAAGCCCCTCAATCCTGGACGGATTTGTTAGATCCAAAGTGGAATGACCAAATTGTAATGACGGATCCCGGAAGCTCCGGAACCTCTAAATATTGGATGAGTGCCATGATGTGCAGCGACAAATATGGTTCTGATTATATACAAAAATTAAAAGATAATGGCTGTTATCTGGAAAGTGGTACGACGGCCTGCCATAGCCAATTAGCTGCAAGTGCCTATAAAGTAGGTATCTGTCTTGACTATGTTACGGAAAACTTATCGGAAGAAGGTTCTCCAATTGCCTTTGTTTATCCGGAAGATAACGTATCGATTAGCAGTCCACTGGGTCTTGTAGCCAACTGTGCCAATGAAGATAATGGCAAATTATTGTATGACTTTATATTATCTGAAGATGGGCAGCAAGTTTTGATCGAAAATAATCTTATTTCTGTACGTAGAGACATAGATCAAGGTTCCACTGATGTTCCTTCTATTATTTTTAAATCTCTTCCCTGTGATTTAAAAACTATGGCAGAAAAAACAGAAGAAAATATAACTACTTTTGATAAAATTTTTGGACTTTAATCATTAAGGAAAGGATAGCTTTCTTTGCCCTGCTATCCTTTCTTACTTAAAAAAGCAGGAGGAAACATGGCTAGTGTAAAATTTGAAAACATTACGTTTCATTATGGTGAAAAGTGTATTTTAAAAAACTTTTCATTAACGGTAGAAGAAAGCCAGATTATGTGTCTGGTGGGTCCGTCCGGTTGTGGCAAAACTACTTTAGTTCGCTGTTTATTAGGTCTGAGCAAACCGGAAGAGGGTGCTATATTTGTTGGAGATCGTTGTGTATTTAGCAGTAAGCAGCGAATAAATATACCTGCCGAACGGCGAGGGATTGGAATTGTATTTCAAGACTATGCTGTCTGGCCACACATGACAGTAAAAGAAAATGTTACATATCCTCTCAAAAAAAGAAAACTTTCTAAAGGTGAAATTGAGATAAAAGTAAAACACGCCTTGGCTCAAGTAAATATGACAGAATATACAAATCATCTTCCTAGTCAGTTATCAGGTGGACAGCAGCAAAGAGTTGCCATTGCCCGTGCTTTGGTAAGCAGTGATAATCTAATTGTTATGGATGAGCCAATCACAAATTTAGATGCAAAGCTTCGAGAGCAAATGCTTATGGAAATTCGAGAAATTCAACGTTCTATTGGCACAACTATTTTATATATTACACACGATCAGCAATCCGCTTTACAGCTTTGTGATAAAATAGCCATCATGGAGCAAGATGGCAGTTTATGCCAGATTGGTACGGATGAGGATATCATTCTTCGGCCTGCAAATCGATTTACCTTTGAATTTATTGGAGTGTCCAACTTTATTCCACTAAAATTAAAAGATAATAATTATTATCTTGATGTATCGGAAACATGCATACCCTGGTCTTCTCCTGTTCCTAAGGAAATGCACACCCTGGAGAGATTAGAACTTGGTGTTCGACCAAATGATATTATTTTTGATTCTGCCTCGCCTCTTAAGGCTTTTGTAAAACGCGGTGTTTTTCTTGGAAGTGAATATGATTATTTTATGATGCTTGGAAATAAAGAATTACGTGTACAACAAAATACTTTGGATGTTGTCCAGAATGGTATTGTAAAAGAGGGCAGTACCGTGGGAATCCGTCTTCTCAATCCTCACTATTATCAAGAAAAAAAGGAGGAAAAATAAATGAAAAGGTACAACAGGAATAAAGACCTCGCCTCTGTGGAAGGACGCAGATTTAATCTTGATGGGGCTATGACAATATTAAGCTTTTTTCTGCTCTTCGTTATTGTGGTAATTCCTATTTTTATGATAGTGTATAATGCATTTTTTGAAAATGGACATTTTTCACTTGATTTAATAAGAACACAGCTTTCTGAAAAAGATAATCTGCGTTCTATGTGGAATACCATTAAAATTGCTGGACTTGTAACCGTATTTGGAACTATAATGGGTGTTTTTTATGCCTGGCTACTTGGAAGAAGTGATATTCCCTGTAAGGGATTAATGCGTGCTTTATTTAATATTCCATACATGTTTCCCCCATTTTTAGGTGCAATGGCATGGGATTTATTGCTTAATGGACGTTCCGGCTATTTAAACCGCTGGATTATGGATACGTTTGATTTGAATGTCTCACTTTTTAATATAAATAGTATTGGTGGTATTGTTTTTGTTGAGTTATCTTACTATTTTCCCTTTGTCTTTATGCAGGTAGTAAGTGCGTTAGAACGAATGGATCCTACTCTTGAAGAATGTGCCCGTATTGCCGGTGCCAAGCAGGGAACGGTTATACGAAAAATTACCCTCCCCCTTGTTACACCAGCTATATCTGCAGGAGCCCTGCTAATTTTAATCAGTTCCCTTGCACATTTTGGTGTTCCTTCCATTTTGGGATTTTCTCAGGGAATTTATACACTTCCTACTCGCATTTATGCCGTTATTTCCCGTTCAGGTGGGAGCTTTGATGGAATACGTCAAGGTGCAGCTCTTTCCATTATGCTTGTTGTGGTCGTTGCTGCAGCACTTTTTATTCAGAAAAAAGTGCTTAGTTCCGGAAGCTACGACATTATTAAAGGAAAGAGTATGCGTCCAACTCTCATTAAACTGCGAGGTGCACGGATTCCTTTGTTTTTGTTTGCCGTTGCTACTCTCATCCTTATTGTTATCATCCCACTTGTCATGATTTTTGTAGTAGGATTAGTACGTGCTTATGGTTTACCTTTAATTCCAGAAAACTTTACTTTTGCAAACTACATTAAAGTATTTGAAAGCAGCGGTACCTTTGATTCTATAAAGAATTCTCTTATCGTTTCTATTTCTGCAGGTGTTATATGTATGTTCCTTGGAACATTAATTGCCTATGTTGTTCAGAAAATAAAACCACGAGGAAAAGGTGTGCTGGAAGTATTATCCATATTGCCTTATTCCATACCGGGAACGGTATTGGCAATTGGTGTAATTTTGTCCTGGTCTGGAGCCTTAAAGATAAATTTATACAATACGATTTGGATTATCTTAATCGCCTATCTTGCACGATATTTATCCTTTTCAATGAAAACGTCTTCTGCCGCTTTATTACAGGTTCACCCTTCTTTAGAAGAAGCTGCCAGAACATGTGGAGCCTCCCATACGGAAAGTTTAAAGGATATCACCCTTCCACTTATTCGTCCGGCTATGGTATCCGGTTTTTTCCTTATTTTTCTTCCCGCTATGCGTGAAGTTACAACTTCTGTACTCTTATATGGTCCATATACTCGTACCTTAGGGGTTCAGATTTATTCTCTCCGTGATGCCGGAATGATGCCTCAGGCCGCTGCATTAGGTTCCGTGGCAATTGTTATGATTATTATTTGTAATACCATTGTGACACAAATTACAAAGGACAGAAAGGGGGTATAATATCATGGCACAAATTATGTTACGCAATGTTACCAAACGTTTTACAACTAAAACACTGGGTGATATTGTAGCTGTTGATAATTTTAATTTAGAAGTCGAGGAAGGAGAATGTTTTTCTTTTTTAGGACCTTCCGGTTGTGGTAAATCTACGACCCTTCGAATGATTGCAGGTTTTGATGATTTAAGCGAAGGAGAAATCTCTCTTTGTGGCAAAGCCGTATCCATAAAATCAAAAAATTTATATGTTCCACCTGAATCCAGGGGAATTGGAATGGTGTTTCAGGCCTTTGCCGTTTGGCCGCATATGACGGTATTTGAGAATGTAGCCTTTCCACTGCGCATTCAAAAATTAAATCGTTCTGATATTCAATTGCGTGTAAAAGAAGCATTGCATCATACAAATTTAGAAGGGTTGGAAGGGGTTTATCCTTCCAGTCTTTCCGGTGGCCAGCAGCAACGTATTGCCTTAGCAAGGGCCATTGTTACCAATCCTAAAGTCATGCTTCTTGATGAGCCACTTTCCAATTTAGATCCAAAGCTAAGAGAAAGTATGCGCTTTGAACTAAAGGAATTACAACGTAAGTTCAATTTTACAATCATATTTGTAACTCACGATCAGTCTGAGGCTATGGCGATCTCCGACCGTATGATGGTATGTGATATGGGAAAGATTATGCAAATTGGAACTCCCGAAATACTTTATAATAAACCAAATAATCGATTTGTCCATAGTTTTTTAGGAGAAAGTACTTTTATAAATGTAATCATTCAAAATGGACAGATTTTTCCGGACGGTGATTTTAAGCATAGTTTAAACATCCCCCTTCCTCCTAATTCCGCTGAAAAAATGATCCTTGCAACCAGACCGAATGCCATTTCCCTTACTGCTTCGGATGGATATCCCAGCTATATTAAAAAAAGAATATTTCTCACCGATCGTACAGAATATCTGATTCCCATTGGGAATCAGCTTCTCAAAGTACAAACACCGCACCGTATCACTTTTTCGGAAGGGGAGTCTTGCTGCCTAAACTTTACAACCCCAATTTGGTACCCCGTTGAGGATAAAAACATAGAGGAAGAACGAGTACGCCGGCAATTAATTTAATCATTATTTTCATTTAAAATGGCTCAAGATACTTTACTGTTTATCTTGAGCCATACTTTTCTTTTTTTATTTCTTCTCAAAATGCTGGTAATCTTTTAGTGAATTCCAGTCTCCACCCCAAGTGAATCCATACTTTTTGAATAATTTACAGCATAAATCCTCTTCGTCAATATAATACTTACAATTTAAAGACCTGTTTTCATAGAGTTTTCCTTCCTCTGGCTGAACTTCTCCTTTTTTCACACAAGGATTATACAGTGGATTAATGTCTATTGCCAATCCTAAACTATGCTTTGATAAGTTCTGAGAGTTGGATATCTTTCGATAATTAAAGCAGGAGGTGTTATTATCCGCCATAGATGCATTATCATCTCCATCATACTCATCAATTAACACCATTTTTTCAATGGGATATTTTTTCTTATATAGTTCTCTAAAAATCTCAATTACATCTTCCGCTATGGATTCATGAACGATGAGTTCCCCTTCCTTTATCTCACCATTAAAATCACAATATAGTACTTTTATGTAGCGTAATTGATTTAAAGATATCGCTGTATTTTCTTGATAGGATTTTCCTAGGATGCGCTCCCTTATCTTTTTATCTATTTTATTGCTTGTAAAACTATTTTCTTCCAATAGTATTTTCTTCTCTGGATCCACTTCTTTCCTTTCATTTTTCAAGGTATCTTTCCCAGCCTTTGCTTTTTTTATTTTTACTTTTTCTTTTTCTGTAATTTCTTTATTGTTTTCTTCTTTTCTCGTTTCTTTTTTGGTAAAAATAAGGACACCTAATATGATTCCAAACATTATAAGTTCTAGGTACTTCCATTTTTTTTTCATGGTAACTCTCCCCCATTTTTCTAACGTTCCATATCTTTTACATACCGTTTGCACACAATAATTGAATATACTAAAAATCCTCTAAGCCTTATTTTCAAGGCTTAGAGGATTCTTTTCTTTAAGGCGACAACCAGATGTTGAATAAGTTCAAATCTGATTTACACTTTT
>JAVXEO010000059.1:0-14020 GCA_036658435.1 Acetivibrio sp. | reverse complement strand
TTTGAAACTTATGCAAAAGAAGAAATTCAGAACCTCTTGATACAAATTAAGATCTTAAAACAGGAAGCAAAAAAACAAGAAATTTTGTTAACAGAGGATGAACAGGAAGAAGCAAGAGCCTGTGGAGTGGATTACCTTGGAAATGTAAGCAAAGAAGATAAAAAAACATATGGATTAACGCTGGAATCCCTTACCAGAATTTATGGAGAAAATATTCTGGCAAATAAAATGTTTGAAATTTCCACGAATGATGTAAACACCAATATTTCAGATGATGAAGTAAAGCAGATTACCATCCAGTACATTATGGTTATGACAAAAGGAATGGACCAAAACAACATAAGGGTAAATATGACAGAGGAAGAAAAGAAAAAAGCAAAAAGTAAAGCAAAAAAGTTATGGAAGGAAGCAAAAGAAACCACAGATTTTTTAAGTCTTGCAGAATCCAATACGGATGCCAAAGATGCAGAAATTGCATTTTCCAAAAAAGATGCACCTGAGGATTTAAAAGAGACGGTCTTTCAACTGAAGAATGGAGAATTAAGCCCTTTAATTGAAGGGGAAAATGGATACTATATCGTCTACTGTGTCAATGATGATGACGAGGATGCAACGGCACAGAAAAAAGAAGAACTAATTGAAGAACGTCAAAGGGCTTCTTTCGAAAAGAAATTTGCTAAGTGGTCCGGTGAATATGAAATTGTAAGCAGTACCACGTTATGGAATAAGATTAAATTATAAGAAAAAGAGGAGGAAAGGCATGATTCAGATTAAGGAATTAACCAAGGTTTACAAGCTTTCAAAAAAGCAGATGACAGAACAAAAGACAAAAAAGAATAAGAAAAGAGCCGTGGACGGAGTTAGCATGATTGCAAAACCGGGGGAAATATATGGTCTTCTTGGACCCAATGGTGCAGGAAAGACAACAACGTTAAGATGTATTTCTACGTTACTGCAGCCAACGGAAGGCTCTATCCAGGTATGCGGACTGGATACGGTGAAGGACTCACAAAAAGTTCGAGAGAAAATAGCATTTCTTACGAACGAAATTAAATTAGATCCACAGTTCTCCCCTAAATATATGTTTCAATTTTTTGGAAAACTCCATGGACTAACGAATGCAGAGATTACCCAGAGAATGGATAAATTATTCGAACAATTTGGAATCACGGAATTTAAAGATAAAAAAATTGAGGAGCTTTCCACTGGAATGAAGCAAAAAGCAGCCATTGCAGTGAGTCTTGCCCATGACCCCCAGGTGGTTATCTTCGATGAACCTACGAATGGATTGGACATTGTTACCGCAAGAACCGTTACGGATTATTTAAAAGAACTAAAAGCACAGGGAAAGATTGTATTGGTTTCAACCCATATTATGTCAGAGGCAGAGAAGCTATGTGACAGAATTGGAATTATTATCAATGGACAAAAGGTTATGGAAGGAACACTGGAAGAAATTTTACAGCAGACACAGGGAAAAGACTTAGAGGATGCCTTTTTCTGCTTATATGAAAAGTACACAAAGGAGGAGGAACAATAGGATGAATGGAATTAAAACAGTGGCAGGAAAAGAACTTGCCCGAGTTTTTGGAGATAAAAAGTTGGTATTTAGTTTGTTTATTATGCCGGCGGTACTTATGTTTGTACTTTATTCCATTATGGGAAAAGCAATGAGCAGCATGATGAATGATATTGAGAAACATGTGCCGGTGGTATACATACAAAATGCGCCGGAAGGGTTTGAAGGTTTTGAAAAGACAATCAAAAAAGAGGTTTCAGCAACCTATATAGATAAAAGTGAGAATACAGATTCCATCAAAGGAAAAATTAAAGCAGGAGAAACCGATTTATTGCTTGTATTTCCGGATAGCTTTTTAGAATCTATAAAGAATTATAAAAAAGGAGTGGAGATTCCGGAAGTAAAGACATATTATAATCCAAGTGAAGACTATTCTTCAGAAGCAAGAGAAAATTATGTAAATGAAATTTTAAAAGCATATCAGCAAAGCCTTTTAAAAGAAAGATTTGGGGATTTGGAAAGCTTAACTGCATTTTCGGTTGACTTAGATGAAAGCAGCTCCATCATAATGGATGAAAATAAAGCCGGCGGAAAAATGATAGCCATGATGCTTCCTTATTTAATTGTAATGCTTTTATTTACCGGCCCCATGAGTCTGGGTGTGGATGCAATTGCAGGAGAAAAGGAAAGAGGAACCATGGCAAGCATGCTGGTAGCACCGGTTAAGAGAAGGGAGATTGTAGTAGGAAAGATTCTGGCCCTTTCTATTTTATCCTGCCTTTCTGCCATTGTATATGCCGTATCGGTTATTATATCCGTTCCCCGTATGTTTGGTGGAATGGATATGGGGGGATTTACCGCAAGCGCAAAGTTTTCTATCCTGCAAATATTACAATTGCTGGTGATCATGATTTCACTGGTATACTTTTATGTAGCAATTATTACTTTGGTTTCTGTATTTGCGAAAACAGTAAAAGAAGCGGGAACCTATATATCACCCATTTACATTATTGTTATTGTAGCCGGTGTTTTGACTATGTTTAGTGGAAACAACCAAATAAGTCTTCCTGCATTTGCGATTCCGGTATATGGAAGCGCTGCAGCCATTCAAAGGGTAATAACAGGGGAACTGACCGCTTCCCAGTTTGGAACGTCGATCATAGGAATAGCCGTCTTGTCCATAATTTTGACCGGCTTAATTACAAAAGCATTTAATAGTGAGAAAATCATGTTTAATGCATAGAGCGTATATTTCCACATAAAATACAAAAGCAGCAAAAAATCCAAAGCTATGTGGAGAAGATTAAAATGAAGAATAAAAATCAAAAATACAGAGAAAGGCAGCTTATCATTATGGTTGCTTTACTTTGTGGATACACAACGATAGATATGTTAAATCATGTTTTAATAAAAAAGAGGCACAAAGGAAAAGTTTCCAGAATTCTGGACTTAACCCAGGTGCCTCTTGGCATTTATGAGATGAATAAAAAAACCTTTTTTGTTTTTATGACAGAACAATTAAAAGAGGTATTGGATGTATCAAAGAAAGAAGAAAGCAGACTGAACAGAAATAAAAAAGAATTTGAAAAATGGTTGGGAAGGAGATGGAATAGACCAGATGACCATCCTCAGATTTACTGTATTCCTTGCAAAAGGGGAGTGCGGTTTGTAAAAATCATAGAAAAAAGGAAAAAAAACAGTGTTTGTGGAATGATTCTGGATGTTACGGAAGAGGTTCTAAATACAGAAAATCTTAAAAGAGAACGAGATCGGGATGTGCTTACCGGTATTCAAAACAGAAATGCATTTCAGCGCAGAATGCTCTATTATAATAATCCATCTAAAATAGAAGAAGGAATGGGGATGGGCATGTTTGACTTAAATAATTTAAAAAACATAAACGATACATGGGGACATAATAGGGGCGATGACTATATTTTTCAATGTGCCAAGATTATTTGCAGGGCATTTCCAAACTGTGGGATTTTTCGCATTGGAGGAGATGAATTCGCAGGAATCTTTCTTAATCTATCAGAAGAAAAAATTAAAAAATACCATGAGGATATGTGCGAACAATTCCAAGACTGGAATCGGACAAAGGGTTTTAATGGAGGAATTGCCTTTGGATATGCCATTTACAATAAAAATGTGGATAGAAACATGGAGGATGTATTAAGGAGGGCCGACTGCCAGATGTATCAAGATAAGATAAAAGTAAAGGACTAGATATGGAAAAACACCCAAAATCCAGTCCTTTGTTAAATCTAAAATTAATTAATTGAATTATTTCTATAAATCACAGTTATTTACCGTTCGTGGGAACGGAATAACATCTCGGATATTGCCCATACCCGTCAGATACATGACACAACGCTCAAAGCCCAGACCAAATCCGGCATGGCGGGTAGAACCATATTTTCTAAGATCAAGATAAAAACCATAGTCCTCTGGGTTCAAGTTCATTTCTTCCATACGAGCCAGGAGTTTGTCATAGTTGTCTTCTCTTTGGCTTCCCCCAATGATTTCACCAATACCCGGAACTAAAAGGTCCATGGCAGCAACGGTTTTATTGTCATCGTTAAGCTTCATGTAAAAAGCTTTGATATCTTTTGGATAATCCGTTACAAATAATGGCTTTTTATAAATTTCCTCGGTTAAATAACGTTCATGCTCTGTTTGAAGATCACAGCCCCAGGATACTTTATAATCAAATTTATCATTGTGCTTTTCCAAAATCTCGATGGCCTGGGTATAGGTTACATGACCAAACTCAGCAGATGCAACCTGCTGCAGCCGCTCTATTAATCCCTTATCGACAAATTGATTTAAAAAGTTCATTTCTTCCGGTGCTTTTTCCAAAACAAATTGAATGATAAATTTAATCATATTTTCTGCAAGAATCATATCATCCTTTAAATCAGAAAAGGCAATTTCCGGTTCAATCATCCAAAATTCAGCGGCGTGGCGGGTCGTGTTGGAGTTTTCTGCACGAAAAGTAGGACCAAAAGTATAAATATTCCGAAAGGCCTGGGCATAGGTTTCGCCGTTTAACTGGCCACTTACGGTAAGGCTGGTCTCTTTATTAAAGAAATCCTGTGAATAGTCAATACTTCCATCTTTCGTTTTGGGAAGATGTTCAAGATCTAACGTCGTAACGCGAAACATTTCCCCGGCACCTTCACAGTCACTGCCTGTAATCAAAGGAGTATGAACGTAAACAAAATCACGATCCTGAAAAAAGGTATGAATGGCATGTGCAATTAAAGAGCGAATACGAAATACAGCCTGATAGGTATTGGTTCTTGGTCTTAAATGGGAAATGGTTCTTAAATATTCTAAGGAATGACGTTTTTTCTGTAAAGGATAATCTGCAGAGGAAGTTCCTTCAATACAAATCTCTTCTGCCTGAATCTCAAAGAGCTGCTTTGCATCCGGAGTTGCAACTAGCTGTCCTTTTACAATAATGGCGGAACCAACATTTAATTTTGCAATTTCTTCAAAATTTGTGATTTTATTTTCAGAATATACGATTTGAAGGGTTTCAAAAAAGGTACCATCATTTATCACAATAAAACCAAAGGTTTTTGAATCCCGATTACTGCGAACCCATCCTCCTACTGAAATTGTTTTTCCAACATAGTTTTCTTTGTTTCGATAGAGTTCTCTTACGGTTACTAACTGCATCTTTCTTACCTATTCCTTTCCTATATTATCTGTTTACTATAATAGACGAAAAATCTTAAAAAAACAAGATGAAAATTACAAAGGGGAGAATGGTAGACAAAAATAAGTACATATGTTATGATGATAAAACGTAAAAGAATCATAAGAAAAACAGTAAAAAGGAGATAAATATGAAATTTTTTATTGACACAGCAAAGGTAGAAGATATAAAAAAAGCAAATGATATGGGGGTTATCTGCGGTGTTACAACAAATCCTTCTTTAATTGCAAAAGAAGGAAGAGATTTCAAAGAAGTTATATCAGAAATTGCATCTATCGTGGATGGACCAATCAGTGGAGAAGTAAAGGCAACAACAGAGGATGCAGAGGGAATGATCGCAGAAGGAAGAGAAATTGCTAAAATTCATCCCAATATGGTTGTTAAAATTCCAATGACAGTAGAAGGCTTAAAGGCAACAAAAGTTTTGTCAGGTGAAGGCATTAAAACAAACGTAACCTTGATTTTTTCTGCGAATCAGGCACTCTTAGCGGCAAGGGCCGGAGCATCTTATGTTTCACCATTTTTAGGACGTTTAGATGATATTAGTATGCCGGGTATTGACCTAGTACAGACCATTTCTGAGATTTTCCAGATCCATGGAATTTCAACAGAGATTATTGCAGCCAGCGTTCGTAATCCGGTTCATGTAATTGACTGTGCATTGGCAGGAGCAGATATTGCAACGGTTCCTTACAGTGTAATTGAGACTATGACGCAACATCCATTAACGGACCAGGGAATCGAAAAATTCAAAAAAGATTATGAAGCTGTTTTTGGTAAATAAGAAAAATTACTTATAAAATACGAACAAATAAAAAAGCCCTTATCCTTTTCACAGGCAACCGTGAAGAGGGAAGGGCCTTTTTTGTGCATCTATTGTTATGTAGGAGCAGACATAGTATAATAAGAAAACAAAGGGATTAAAATACAAGAGAATTTTTTGTTTAAGAGAGGAACAAAGTACATATGAAAAATAGTACGATAATACTACCGGTCGTCATGACCTTTATATTGATAGCCATCTATTGGTATTGGATATTTGAACTGATTGATCATCTGCTTAAAAAGCCAAAGATTACTAAAATATTAAGAATTCCTCTGGGCTGCTTAAATACACTGCTTATTTTCGCTATATCTGGGTTCGTTGGGGGCACCATGATTCCCTATGTCCTTGCTATTATGCTGCTGTTTATAGAATTTAAAATTTTTTATAGAGATACGGTGCTGCGAAATCTATTTTGTACAACGGCCTGTGTGATTCATATTTTGGTAATTAGGGCAATTACCACCGGCATTTTTTCTTTAGTGAGTGGAATTTCTATTTTTGAAATTTCCAACAATCCTTTATTGTATTCTTATTCAGTACTTGCAACCTTTTTGTTTCTAAACATTGCAGTAGGTCTTGTATTAGAGACAATGCCTTTAGACCAGGTAAGAATTGTAAATGAACACAGGGAACAGCAAATATTTATGGTAACCTGGATGTCAATCAACATAGCCTATCTGCTTTTTAGCTCTTCCATAGCAGAAAGCCCGGATTCTAATATTGGAATGGTAGAAAATCAAATTGCTGCACCCTGTGTAGTTTTAATCGGCACGTATATAATGCTTTTTTTTGCTATCAAAACAGGAAAACTTCTTGGATATAAAGAAAAAAATGCAGAACTCCAGCTGACGGTTTCAAAAGAACAGGAGTATCGAAGCTCCATTACAAAGGATGCCATCTTATCTTATGAATTTAACTTAAATCAAGATTTAATTATTAAGGGATTTGAAGGGGCAAAGGATGATTCCAACAATGAAATTTGCCAATATAGCAATATGGTTGGATTTATAGCACGAAAGTTTATTTATCCAGAAGACATTGAAGAATTTGCAAAGTATGCTTCTCCCTCGAATATCATAACTGACTTTAAAAAAGGGAAAAGTGAGAGGATAGTGGAATACCGGTGGCTTCAGACAGATAAGGAATACATTTGGTGCCGTGCAGTTACTAATCTTGCAAGAGACACAGAGAGCGGAGATATTTGTGGTATTTCCTATGCTAAAAATATAGATAGCGAGAAACGCAGACAGTTGGAGCTTCAATATAAGGCGGAACGAGATTCTTTAACGGGACTCTATAATAAAGGTGCAATCGTGAAACTGGTGACAGAACATCTGCTTTTTAACCACACGCATTCCACATCGGCAATGTTTATGATTGACGTGGACAATTTCAAAGAAGTTAATGATCATCTAGGGCATGCTTATGGGGATCGGGTACTTTGTGAACTAGGTGAGAGATTGGTGCATGTGTTTCGAAACGAGGATATTGTTGGGCGTATGGGTGGGGATGAATACATTGTTTATGTAAAGAGTGGTGCAACAGAGGAAAGGACCGAAAAAAAAGGAGAAGAAATCTGTAAAAAATTTCGGATTACATATAAAGATTCCAAGAATAATGAAGTTGCCATATCGGGAAGTGTCGGCGTAGCCATTTCTCCTAAAGATGGGATTACCTTTGAGGAACTATATACCCATGCCGACACGGCACTTTATGCTGCAAAGAAAAGTGGAAAAGACAACTGCCAGCTTTACGATGGAAGAAGCTTTGGTGGCTATGAGTCTAATCGCAGATAGCCCTAGGGATGTATGCAGGCTGTCTAATCAAAATAGCAGATAGATGACAGCGACAGAAAAACCAATCTGAATAATTGCAAAACGGAAAACGGTCTGGGTGTTAGACCAGCCCCATACTTTACGAACCTGATCATGAAGTGGGGTTCGGACATTTTTGAGAATGTGAATTTTAAAAAAACGGAGAAGAGAAACTTTTAAAAGCCCTAAGCCGCCATCTAAAATCAAAACAAGAGCAACCGGAATATATAGCAAGGGACTTCCTGTTTTTAAAATGGCAAGGGCAATAAATAATCCCATGGCACGAGAACCGGCGTCACCCATCATAAGTTTACTTGGTGCTGCATTATACCAAAGATATCCTAAAATACAAACACAGAAAATCAGAATGAGATAGGAAAAATTTGGTGCGATAGTCTGTATGGTATTTATGATGTAAATGGTCATCAAGGAAGTGATGGTTAAAGTGCCGGAAAGTCCGTCAACACCGTCTGCACAGTTGGTTACATTGATGGAAGTCCAAACTAAAATTATAATTAAAAGGGCAAAAACAAGGGGATGAATAACAAAGGTTTTGTCCAAAAAGGCGATATAAATAGAATTGGAATTGAAGTTTAAAAAAGTAATGGCTGCCATAGTGGCAATTACAAAATCAAGCAGGCCTTTCTTTAACTCTCCCCAAGAGGTCTTAGAACAATCATCCAAAAATCCAGTCATCATAGCGGCAAGGACTAAAAGAAGATAAATAAAGGACTCTCGGTCAATGTGGCCAAACAACAATCCGGATAAAATAAAAACTAAAATAAAAAGAAATCCGGCACCTCTTGGTTTTCCGGCAGAAAGACTTCCGTCGTGGGCAAATTCCCGTCCTTTGTCGGTGGGCAATAAACGAGTAAGACGGCTAAGACAAAAGCAGGTAAGTATAAAGGCGGTAGCAATGCCTAAAAATGCAATTAAATTTGCATTTACAGTATCAAAAAGTAAGTTAATCATATGTTTGTTTCCTTTCCTGAATACAATTGGTACATGATTTATTATATTTCTTTTTTTTATTATTGCAAGGGAAAAGGCAAAATTACTCCTTTCATCCTTTTTTTTTCAATGCTATACTAAAATAGAAAGGGCAGGAAGAAACAAAAGGACGGAAGGAGAAAGAATCAGAGAAGACTATGGGAATAAAAGCAGAAAAATTAAAAGTGTCTCTTGAGAAGAATGATTTTCAAAGAATCATAGAACGATACCACTATAAACCGGAAGAAGGACAGCGGATTTTTGCATTATATGAAAGAATGGAAAAGGAAGTAGAGGCAAAGGCTTATCTTAAGATTTCCGGAAAAGAAGAAAACAAGGAAGCGATGGTACTTGTAACTTTAGGAAAAGACCTGGATGTACTTCAAGAGAAATATAGTAAGGAAGAAAAAATATGGGAAGAATATGCCATAGAATGTCTCAGTATGGAACTGCTCTGGAAAGCGTATGAACAGGTAGAGGAAAAAATTTATATATTGTGTGGACAATGGAGTGGAAACTATGGCTTCTATGGGGATCAAATCCCCTTAGAACAAATAAAAGAAGCTCTTTTGAGTATGGAGCAGGAAGAAGTCTCTTGTAATGGTGCAGGAGCACTGACCCCTAAAAAAAGTGTATTGTATGGGATCCAGTTAACAGAAAAATGTGAAAACAGCGGCCGTGATCTGTGCAGCCGGTGTAAAAACAAAAAATGTGAAAATCGGCAATATCCGCAAAAAGAAGTCTTGTTCTATGGATATCAAAAAATATTTGGAAAGAAGGAAGACCTATGATACAAATTTACCATGGAAACGGAAAAGGAAAAACAACGGCGGCAATTGGAATTACCATTCGTGGAGTGGGAAATGGAATGCGGGTTATTTTTGCACAGTTTTTAAAGGGAGGAGAAACAGGGGAACTGAGAATCCTTAACCAATTGGATCAGGTACAGGTTCTGCGCAATACAAAAGACTTGGGATTTACCTTTCAGATGAGCGATGAGGATAAAGAAGAAGTAAAAAAAATGCATAACGAAACGTTAAAGAAGGTAGCGGAGTGCATTGAAAATAAGAAAGTGGACTTGGTGGTTTTGGATGAAGTAACCTATCCTTATCAGGATAATCTTATGGATAAAAAGATACTGGAGGAACTGATTTTAAACCTTCCCAAGGAAGTGGAACTGGTGATGACAGGACGGGAACCGGCAGCATTTTTACTGAAAAATGCAGACTACATTACGAATATGAAATGCGAGCGTCATCCCTTTGAACAGAATATAATGGCTAGAAAAGGGATTGAATATTAATACATGAAATCTGGATTTTAATAAAAACTTATGATATAATATAAAAAATCAAGAATATAAACTAGAATAAGCAAGTATGGAGGAATAAGGTCATGATGAATGAAGAAAAAATGAAAAAAGCAGGCTTAGAATATGAGCAGGGACTAAAAAGATTTGCCGGAAAACAACCGCTATATGAAAAATATTTGCGCAACTTTTTAACGGATTCCCATTTTGATGAATCAAGAACAGCTTGCGAGGCAAAGGATTACAAACAGGCACTGGAAAGCAGCCATGCACTTAAGGGAATTGCAGGTACCTTAGGTTTGACAAAGCTGTTTCAGGCAGCTTCTGAATTAGTAGAATCCATTCGCCATGAAGAATTTCATAAGGTGGAAGGATACTTTAAAGTGATGGATGAAGCTTATAAAATTTCCTGTGATGCCATTCACTCTTTGGATGAATAAGAACCGGCGGGGAGGAAAATCATATGCTCAACCAGTTTTCAAGAAGCGCCCTCTTAATTGGAGAAGAAGGAGTTCAGGCCTTGAATAAGGCAAAGGTGGCCGTTTTTGGTATTGGCGGTGTCGGTGGATTTACAGTAGAAGCACTGGCAAGAAGTGGGATAGGAACCTTTGATTTGATTGATTCAGATGAAATCAGCCTTACGAATATAAACCGGCAGATTATAGCAACCCATAAGACACTGGGAAGGCTAAAAGTCGAAGTCATGGGAGAAAGAATTCTGGAAATCAATCCGGAGGCGGTGGTGCATAGACATCCCAAGTTCTTTCTTCCGGAAAATGCAGAAGAATTTAATTTTAAAGAATATGATTATATAATAGATGCAATGGACACGGTAACTGCAAAAATTGAACTTATCATACAGGCAGATCACTATAAGGTGCCTATAATCAGCTCCATGGGTACCGGAAACAAGATGGATCCCACTGGATTTTTAGTTACGGATCTTTATAAAACAAAGGTATGCCCTTTGGCCAAAGTCATGAGAAGAGAACTAAGAAAGCGTAATATTATGGAATTAAAGGTGGTATACTCAGAAGAAGAACCCAGGTCATCGGGGGACTCCCAGGAAGATAAAGGAAGCAGAAGAAGTATTCCCGGAAGCATTGCCTTTGTGCCTTCGGTGGCAGGACTTATTATGGCCGGAGAGGTAATAAAGGATTTACTTTTAAAGGATAAATAAAAATAAAAATATATTGTTGTATAAATTCCTCTTTTTGACAAACAATATTACCATAGAAAGATATGTTAATAAGATGTTAAAGGAGGAAAAAATGAAGGCGACCGGTATTGTAAGAAGAATTGATGATTTGGGAAGAGTAGTAGTTCCAAAGGAAATCAGAAGAACCCTTCGTATTCGGGAAGGTGACCCACTGGAAATATTTACGGATCACGAAGGTGAAATTATTTTAAAAAAATATTCTCCCATAGGGGAATTGGGTCAATTTGCAAAACATTATGCAGAATCCCTGGCACAGACAACCGGCTACATTATTTGTATTGCGGATCGAGATGCTTTTATTGCAGTAGCCGGCGGAAAACGTGACTTGATTATGAAGGCAATCAGCAAAGAATTAGAAGAAGTCATGGAGGAAAGAAAACCTGTTTTAGCCATGGAAGGAAGCAGGGAATATTGTAAGATAGCGGCGCAGGAAGAAAATGAAAACTGTCAGGTAATTGCACCAATTTTATGTGAGGGTGATGCCATTGGAGCCGTTATAATACTTGCAAAAGATGCAAAAACGGAATTTGGTGAGATGGAAGAAAAACTGGCAGCCTCAGCGGCTGGTTTTTTAGGAAAACAAATGGAACAATAAAAAATAAAGTGGCTGCTATTCACAGTCGTCCTTCACGAAAAAACCGATGGTCTGTGAATAGTAACACAATTTTCTAATGAAATAGTGAAAATTCCTTGACAAATGCCACCAATAAGTTTATAAATAGATTTGTAGGCATTGAAGGTCTTGCAACTAGCGAACATCAAGCCGTAAGCGAATTAACCATAGACAAGATGAATGATTTATGGAAGCGCGTAAAATAATCGGAATAGGATATTCTGATACATAAAATTATTATAATTCAGAGGAGGAGTCAAATCCATGAACAAAGCAGAATTAGTTGCAGCGATTGCAGAAAGAACAGAACTATCAAAGAAGGATTCAGAGAAAGCTTTAAAAGCATTCATTGATGTTGTAACAGATGAATTAAAGAAGGGCGAGAAAATTCAGTTAGTTGGTTTTGGTACTTTTGAAGTATCCAAAAGAGCCGCTAGAGAAGGTAGAAACCCTCAGACAGGAATAACCATGAATATTGCAGCTTCAAAAGCTCCAAAATTCAAAGCCGGTAAAGCTTTAAAAGATGCGCTCAACTAATTAGGTTATTAGATGCGACTTAAAGGCTGCTCATGTCTATTATGGGCAGTCTTTTTTTAATGAAGGAGCAAAGCATATGCGGTTAGACAAGTTTTTAAAAGTATCTCGTTTGATAAAGAGACGAACAGTAGCCAATGAAGCCTGCGACGCAGGACGTATTCGGGTGAATGAAAAAACAGCAAAGGCATCTTTGAATGTAAAAGCCGGAGATATCTTAGAAATTGGATTTGGAAACAAAGAAGTAAAGGTTGAAGTTTTAGACGTTCAGGAAACGGTTCGAAAGGACGATGCAAAGGAGCTTTACCGATATTTGTAATGAAACTTAAAACTTTCCCATATACTATCTGTAAGACCGGATAGCATAGGGGAAGGTTTTTTTATGGAAGAAAAACAGAAATTGGCAAGTCATAAATTAATTGCAGAGGCCAGAAAGAAGGCGCTAATTGCAGGGGTAGAGGATGTAATTGCATTTGATGCGAAAGAAATTCTTTTGGAGACAGAAATGGGACGATTAACCATTCAAGGGGATAATTTGCATGTAAATCGTCTGACTCTGGAAAAAGGGGAGGTGGACATTGAAGGAAGACTGGATAGCTTTTGCTATTCGGCAAAAAAAAATGGTGGCGAAGATTCGCTATTAAAAAGAATCTTTCGTTAAATGGAAGGGGGAGCTTATTTATAAAAATGAGTAAAATGATCATAAGTGAGGCATACTTTTATCTAAGCTCTTTTTTATGGGGAATGGCACTTGTGGCAATTTATGATGTACTGCGCATATTTCGAAGAATTATAAAACACAATAAAAAGTGGACCGTGGTGGAGGATCTTCTATTTTGGATCACCGCAGCCATTTTAATTTTTCGTATGATATACCAATACAACAATGGAATTTTACGTATCCCGGGAATGATTATTCTTATACTGGGAATGATATTCTATCATTATGTTGTAAGTAACCCTTTTGTAGGGTGCCTGAATCGTAAAATTATCTGCCCTATGAAAAAAACAATGGGAGTTTTCATTAAGGGATTGAAAAAATTGGTAAAAAAAGTTAGAATGGAGGTACCGGGAAATTCAAAAAAAGCAATTGAGAGGAACGATATCCATGAAGAGACAAAATGGAAGAACAAAAGCCATCAATAAAAAACGAAGAGCCAACTTAGGAGCCGTAGCATTTGTGGTATTACTCCTATGCTGTGTGATTGCATACAAGAAGATAGATTTGGATATACAGGAAACAACCTATGCAAAAAAAATGGAAGAACTGGAAAAGACAAAGAAAAAAGAAAAAAGCCGTTCCAAGGAGATTAAAGACTATAAAGTATATGTACAGTCGAAGCAATATGTGGAACAGGAAGCAAGGGACAAGCTAGGTCTTACCTATCCGGATGAAATTATTTTTGAAGCAGAGGACCAGGGTTCTTTCACGAAGCAATAGAAAATCATAAAGAATAACAGAAAACAAAAGG
>JAVXEO010000058.1:0-14022 GCA_036658435.1 Acetivibrio sp. | reverse complement strand
CGGGCTCCTCCCGTTCCGTTGGTATTGTTATTATTATATGGGCGGGCTCCTCCCGTTCCATTGGTATTGTTATTATTATATGGGCGGGCTCCTCCCGTTCCATTGGTATTGTTATTATTATATGGGCGGGCTCCTCCCGTTCCATTGGTATTGTTATTATTATATGGACGGTTTCCCCCCGTTCCATTAGAATTATTATTGTATGGACGGCTTCCTTCATTTCTATTTTGTGTATTTGCAGGCTGACTATTTACAGGTTGTGTATTTGTAGACTGTGTACTTGCAGGCTGACTATTTGTAGGCTGACTTTCTTCCTTGCTTTCTTGGCTCACTGTCTTAATTTCTACTTTTTCACTTATTACCGTTGTCTTTTCCGGTTCCACCATCTTTACTGTTTCCTCTTTCTTCGTTTCTTCCATTATTTTTTTCTCTATTGGTTTTTCTTCCTTTTTCGTATTGATTATCTCTTTTACCTCCGGTTTTTCCTCTTTTTTTGGTGCATAACTTTTAAGAAGAAACGCGATTGCGCCATCTTCTATATTGCTATTATGACTTTTGACTTCGAAACCATTGTCATTTAACACTTTAACTAAGTCTGTGCTTTTTGTGTTTAAACTCTTTGCAATTTCATATATTTTCATTTTTGCCATCTACTCGCTACCTCCTAATTTAATTGCTTAATAATCGCATCTGCCAACCCCTGATCCAGAATAGCCAGAGAAGCGCGAAACTGTTTCCCCATTGCATGACCAAGCTCACCTTTTTCACTTAAGGAATATACCGGTACTTTATAATAATCACACATATTCCGGAATAACTTTTTTGTATTGTCCGAAGCATCTTCTGCTACGATTACAAGCTTTGCCTTTCCTTCTTTTACTGCCTTTTCCGTGGAGAATTCTCCGCTTGCTACATTCCCGGATTTTGTGGCTAAACCAATATAAGAAAGTACTTTACTTTGATTCAAGTTCCTTCAACTCCTTTTCCAAGGTTTCATATATATTTTGTGGTATTGCTACCTTTAATGAACGCTCTAGTGCTTTCGTTTTTACTGCTTTTTCAAAACAAGAAAAAGAATTACAAATATAAGCACCCCTACCATTCTTTTTTCCTGTTGCATCCAGTATAATTTCGTTCTCCGGTGTTTTAATAACACGAATCAGAGTGTTTTTATCTTTCATCATACCACATGCAATGCATTGTCTCAATGGGACTTTCTTTTCGCTCATAAAACATCTCCGCTCTTATTCTTCTGCTCTACTAACGGTTTCTGTATTCCCATTCGACTGGGACTCGCTCTTAATATCAATTTTAAAGCCGGTCAGTTTTGCAGCCAATCTCGCATTTTGACCTTCTTTGCCAATGGCAAGGGATAACTGATAATCAGGAACCACAACCTTTGCACTTTTTTCTGCCTCATTTACTTCAACCGATACTACTTTGGCAGGACTTAACGCATTTTCAATTAAAATAGCAGGACTTTCATTCCAAGTTATAATATCGATTTTCTCACCTCTTAGTTCATTGACAATGGCATTTACTCTGGCCCCGTTGATTCCTACACAGGCTCCAACCGGGTCTACATCTGGATTCGATGTATAAACAGCCATCTTGGTTCTAGAACCAGCTTCTCTGGCAATACTCTTAATCTCCACCGTTCCATCCTTTACTTCTGCAACTTCTGCTTCAAATAAGCGCTTTACCAGCTCCGGATGGGTTCTGGAAACGGTAATCCGAGGACCTCTTGTTGTGTCCTTTACCTCCACAACATAAAGTTTAATACGCTCTGTTGGTCGAAAACGTTCACTTTTCACTTGTTCATTCTCAGTCAATACAGCATCTACTTTTCCTAAATTAATGCTGATGTTGGTACCTTGGTATCTTTGTACAATACCGGTAACAATGTCTTTTTCTTTACTAAAATATTGGTTGTATAACACTTTTCTTTCTTCTTCACGAATTTTTTGCACAACAACCTGTTTTGCCTTCTGTGCCGCAATTCTTCCGAAGTTCTTAGGCGTTACCTCTACTTGAACAATATCTCCTAGTTCATGCTTTGGATATTTTATCTTTGCTTCTGTAAGACTAATCTGCAAGGCCTCATCTTCCACGTTTTCTACAATTTCACGGTCTGCATATACATTAACAACACCGGTTACCTTGTTAATATCCACATGAATATTATCCGCTTTTCCAAAATGATTTTTACAGGCAGCAACCAGAGAATTTTCCATTGCTTCTAATAAAATGTCTTTGCTAATGTCTTTTTCCTTTTCAATTTGATCTAATGCTAATATCAACTCTTTATTGTCATTCAGTTTCATTATTATAATACACCCTTTCTTTTATTAAAAATCCAAAGCCAGTCTCACAATGGCAATTTCTTTTCTTTGTATTTCCACAGTTTCATCATTTTCTAAAGTAACAGATATGGTATCTGCATTGAAATCATTCAGAATTCCCGTAATTTCTTTTGTTGTAATTTCTTTTTCTTCAAAGTTATATTTCATATTCTTATAGAGCTTAATGTCAATCTGTTCACCAATGCTTCTTTTAAAATCTTTTTCTTTCTTTAGCTGTCTGCCAAGTCCAGGTGAACTCACTTCTAAAATATAACTATCTGAAATAAAATCTTCCGTATCCAGTAAATCGCTTAATGCACGGCTTACAATTTCACAATCATCAATCGTAATTCCGCCCTCTTTATCAAGATAGGCACGTAAATACCAGTTTCCGGCTTCTTTCACATATTCTACATCCACAAGTTCAAATCCATTTTCGTCCATAATAGGCTGTAGTATCTGCTCGGTTCTTTCTTCATAATCTCTGCTTATGCTCATCTAATACCTCGTTTCTTTTAAATAAAGGTTCTCTCTTTATTCCTAATATAATACCGTTTCATAGCATCCCGAATATACACAGAATTTAAGGAGTGAACTTTCGCTCACTCCTTACCATCCACAAGTATCATCTTTCTTATCCATATTATCACTCATTTCCTTTAAATGCAAGGACTACTTTAAATTCTTGTGAAATATTAGAAATATTTTTTTAAATAATGCTTGCAATCCTTAAAAAAGTATAGTACTATATATCTTGCGTTAAGGTCCGTTGGTCAAGCGGTTAAGACGCCGCCCTCTCACGGCGGAATCAGGGGTTCGATTCCCCTACGGACTGTTTTTTATTCAATCGCTCAAGCAAAAGATTTTCTGTTGCTTGAGCGATTTTGTTTTCATTACTTATATTTAAATTTACTTAGCATAGCCTTTAGTCCCTCTGCTTCTGCTGAAAGTTCTTCACTGGATGCTGCACTTTCCTCCGCTGTTGCAGAATTCGTTTCAATCACTATAGAAATTTCATTAACACCTTCCGTAATCTGTTGTGCTGCCTCTGCCTGATTTGCAGAATCATTGGCAATTTCTGTAACTGCACCGTCGATTTTTGTAGAGTGATCCACCACTACGTTCAAAGACTCTGCCGTAATCGCTGCCAGATTTGTACCTTCTTCCACCGCATTGATTGCATTTTGAATGAGTATGGCTGTGTTCTGTGCTGCAGAAGCGCTTTGCTCTGCTAGATTTCTAACCTCTTCTGCCACCACTGCAAATCCTTTTCCTGCATCTCCTGCCCTTGCGGCTTCAATGGCTGCATTTAAAGACAATAAATTGGTTTGGGATGCAATGTCTTCAATGCTCTTCATAATATTCGCAATCTCATTGGAACTATCCTTGATACGTGCCATAGCTTTTGACATTTGTTCCATATAAGCGTTACTGTTTTTGATGTCCTTTGTCATATCCATTACAATACGTTTTGCTTCTCCTGCATGTTCCGCATTTCCTCTGATTTTTTCAGACATATCCGTAATGGTTGCCGTAAGTTCTTCTACGGAGCTTGCCTGATCCGTTGCACCTTCTGCCAGCGCCTGGGAAGCGTGTGCCAGTTCATCCGAACCCATCGCAACTTTTTCTGCATTTCTGTCAATTTCTTTCATGGCATCATTTAAAGAAACCACTATTTTACGGAATGAATCGCTAATTCTTGCAAAATCTCCATCATAGGTAGTGTCTACTACAATTGTAAAATTTCCCTGAGACAATTCATTTAACTCTTGGCCAATCTCATCAATAATTCGATTTAAATAGCGGATGGTATAATCCAAACTATCCCGAAGTATCTTTGTTTCATCATTGGCATTCACCGTTGGTGTTTCTGAATTTAAGTCTCCCTGGGTCAGCTTTTTCAATCGTTCCACGCAAAGAACAATTGGATTTGAAATTAATTTACCAAGTCGGAAGGCAAGGAAAACACCTATAATAGTAAAAAGAACAATTAGAAAAACCGTAACCCCTAGGGAAATAAAGAACTGTGTCATAAATTCATTTCGAACCGCTGCAATTCCTATGCTCCATCCATTGGATTCCGGAACGGGTGAATAAGCTACAATTTTTGTCTCTCCACCATAGGTATAGCTTCCAATTCCATCTTCTCCTTTTGCCATTTTTTCAACAATTTTTCCAAAATCCGCTAATCTTTTATCTGTTTTTCCTCCCTCAACTCCATTCTCAATTCCAACGGTTTCCAATGCAACATCTGCTATTGTGGTTCCCTTACTGTCTACCATAAAAGCAATTCCTGATTTTCCTACTTTAATTTCTTTCATAATATTATTTATGAATTCACCATTAGGAAGGTATACAATGGCTCCAACTACCTTGGTATGAGGAAGACCCTTTTCCCAAAGGGGAGCTCCTATCATTATATCTATCTTTTTTGTCTCTTTATTGTAAACCGGCGTAGTAATATAATTGTTTCCTTTCATACACTCTTTGTAAATTTCATTTTCCGAAAAGTCGACTTCATTTATAATATCCAAACCGTCCTCATTAATAATGGTTCCACCTATAAATCCATGATCCTCTATTCTTTGCTGTAAAATTCCTTTTTTCTCCTCCACAGACTTTAGTGGATCTGCAAGTCTTGCAATACTCCCTGTTTCAAAAGCAATGACTTGGTATTCTTTGATTGCTTTTGATACAAGGTTTGCTGCAACCGCAGACGTTTCATTGATTGTTTTTTCTACTGCACTCTTGGATGCCGTATAACTAAGGCCTGCACTAATCCCCCCCAGCAATACATTACAGGCAGCTACCAGTATCCCTACAAAAATTGCAATTTTCATTTCAATTCCTTTGAACTTTTTTTCAGTATCTTGTTTCTTGTTCTGGATCGTTTTTTCTTTTTTCATGATGCGCCTCTCCTTTCATTTTTTTACATGACTTATTTTACCATTTTTTTAACTTTTTTTCAATATCGTTTATTTTTTCACACATTTCCTGTAGACAAAATTGCATTTTCTGATTTTATCTCGAAATATACAAAAAAATAGGGGTAGCTATTGTCTGCCCCTATCTTTTTATATTGAATATTTTAAATTATCGAATGCAGATATAATACATATAAGCGGCATACATTACAAGCATTCCTATTCCTTCCATTCTTCCCAACTTTTTTTTGGTTGCTGCAAAAACGTAAACAATCAAGCTCATAACCGTTAATAATATTAAATCATATATGGAATTATTAATTACCGTAATTGGTGAAATTGTAGAAGAAACACCAAGTATCAATAAAATATTGAAAATATTAGAACCAATTACATTTCCAAGTGCCATATCCACTTCCCCTTTTTTTGCTGCAACCAAAGAAGTTACAAGCTCCGGAAGGGAGGTTCCCACTGCTACAATGGTAAGACCAATCAATGTTTCCGACAGACCAAATGCCTTTGCAATGGAAGTGGCATTCTGTACAACAATATCGCCTCCCCATATAATGGCAATTAATCCACCAACAATGAAAATAGCACATTTAAGCCCTGATAAGTTCTGACAAACTTCTTCGTCCTGATTTTCCTGGCGGGCTTTTTTTGCTGATAAAATCATCCATGCCAAGAACCCAATAAAGAGAAGTATAAATATCATTCCATCTACTCTTCCCAGTATATTCTGTGCATTTTTTCCTCTATATAAAGCATCGGATCCAAAAACAAATAATAAAATACCCGCCAAAATAGAAATTGGAAATTCCACTTTTAGTGTTTTCTTATCAATAGCCAGAGGAGATAAAACGGCGCAAATACCACAAACTACAATAAGATTGAAAATATTAGAACCAATTACATTGCTCAGTGCAATTTCGTTGCTGTGCCTTAATGCCGCCGAAATACTTACGGCACATTCCGGAGCACTTGTACCCATTGCCACAATGGTAAGTCCAATGATTATCGAAGGTACATGAAACATTTTAGCCACTCCGGAGCTTCCCTCTACAAAGTAATCTGCTCCTTTAATTAGTAGTACAAAACCTACTATCAATCCAATATACATCATAATACATAATTTCCTCTCTTGTGCTTATTTATAGTGCATAGAAAAATCATACTCTTTATAAGCTTCCAGATTTTCCTGAATTTTTCTATCATCTGCTTTAGAAAGCAGGGCAGCCCTGTCTTTTCTTGCATCCATTTCATTTACCAAAGTTCCAGGACCATTTACGCATCCACCTATACAGGCCATACCTTCTATAAAATCTTCCGGCAGTTTTCCTGCTTTTAAGAGCATCAATGCTTTTTTACATTCCGCAGCTCCGTTACACTGTCGAACCTTAACATCCGGATTTTCTCCCTGTTCTTTGAAAGCCTCTACCACGGCAGCCGTGACCCCTCCAGCTTTTGCAAATTCTTTTCCATAGATGCTTCCCTGTTGTAACTCCATCTCTTTATAATCCTCTGGATGGATTTCTTTTGCATCAAACATGGCTCGTAGTTCTTCAAAGGTTAAAGCATAATCCGCATTATTGGTTCCAATGGAATCAATAACCTCACTCTTCTTTGCAACACAGGGACCAATAAATACCGTTACTGCATTTTTATTAACAGACTTTATCATACGTGAAACCGCTGCCATAGGAGAAACGGTAGTTGACATATTTTCAAGCACCTGGGGAAAATGTTTCTTAATTAAGTTAACAAAAGCAGGGCAGCAGGAGGTTGTCATTTTTTTCCCTTCTTTATAGGCCTCTGCCCACTCTCGTCCTTCGGAATCAGCAACCATATCTCCCCCTAGAGCAACTTCATACATATCCTTAAATCCCATTGCTTTCATTGCCTCACGAAGGGACCCCATATTGACATTTGCTCCAAATTTACCTTCAATTGCCGGTGCTGCCATGGCATAAACTTCAATTCCATCTGCATTCAGCATATTAATCACATCCACTAAGAAAGAGCGTTCTGAAATTGCCCCAAATGGACAGTCTTTAATACAGGAACCGCATTGAATACATTTTTCCTCATCAATTACAACAATTCCATTTTCATCCATTTTTATAGCATCCACAGGACAGCTTCTCTTGCATGGACGCATTAAATCTGCAATGGCATTGTATGGACACGCATCCGCACATTTACCACATTCTTTACACTTTTTCGGATCAATATGTGCTTTGGAATTTCCCATGTAAATGGCACCAAAGTTACACGCCTGCTGACATTTTTTGCTCATACATTTCTGACAGTTATTCGTTACGCTAAACCTTGTAATAGGACAGCCTTCACAGGCAGAATTAATTACTTGTATAATATTTTTATTATCTCGGTTTGCAGAAGGAGATTTTCCCTGTGCAAGCCGGACTCTTTGACGTATAATTTCTCTTTCTCTGTAAATACAACATCTAAAAATAGCCTGTGGTCCGGGAATCATTTCAAAAGGAATCGTGTCTATATTCTCTTCCAGTTTTCCTTGAAAGCTTAGAGCTGCAACCCTTTTTAGTACTGCATACTTCACATTATCAATTGTAGAATTTTCTTTTAACATATCAATTCCTATCTGCCGCTTTAACGGCTTATTATTAAAAATAAGTCAAGGTTACCTTTTTCCCCAATTTTGTTAATACCTCCCGCATTTGTTCAATCAGATTCATACGAATACTAATATCAAAGGGAAGTTCCGGGCTTTGGTGAGCAACATTAATGGTTTTTCCCACCAAAAGATACAAATCCGTACAATCTTCTATTAATACTTTTGCCACCATGGAACCACCATTTTTCTTATCCAGTTCTTGAAAAAATCCTTCGTCCAATTCTTCCTTTTCATATCTCTTTAGCATGGTAAGGGTGCGGCTTAATGTTCTCACCCCTTCCGTAACCAAATCGATTCCATCAATGTATTCCAGTGTTGTTCTAACTTCCTTTTTTAGAAAACGGGCTGCAATATTTGCACTGGTTCCACCGCAGACCACTTTTTTTCCGTCACTATGCATCAACATACGCATAATACGGTTGTCATCCATGGCATTGGAAGGCGGACCGGTAAAAAGTGTGATTACTTTTCGTTCCAGAACCTTTGCTACGGCAACGGTGGTATCGTCTCCTGGATTCTTCATATATAAATCATCACAAGCCTGGCTAATGGTATTGGCAAGTCTTGTAGCCGTTGGTGCCTTGTCAATAACCTGTACGGCATAATCCGCCACATTCTCCCAAAGCCATCCAAAATTCAGAATTTTTCCAACACCGGCATGAATGACTCCATCGCTCATTAATACAAAGGTATCATTTAAACGAACCTGAAAGCGAAATTCCTTTATTTCCTTTCCTTCAATGATTCGTCTCTCAAATGGTATCTCAATTAATTTTCTTTCCCGTATAAAAATGCAGCTTGGATTGTCAAATTCAACCAGATAACCTTCTCCGTTATGGTAAATCTGCAAAATACTAAAGGTAGAATAGGCTACCTGTCTTTCTTTGCATTCCGGCAGTGTCTTTACAATGGTCTCCACACATTCATCTAAAGAAGCACCGTTTAAAAACATAGTTCCTAATATTTTTGATGTAAGGGTTGCCAGAATATTTGCTTTTACACCACTTCCCATACCATCTGCCAGAATCATAATATAGGAATCTTCGGTTTCTAAAATCTCAACCTTATCGCCACAAAGTTCTTCGTGATGTTTATTTAAGCTTTTATAAGAAGCTTCTACTTTTATATTCATATCTGCTCCTATCACTCACCATCATTAATAATGGTATCTCTTAACTTTGTCAGTGTCACCTTTGTCTCAGCCGTAGTTTCTCCAAGCAAACCTGCAATTTCCTGTGCTACCATCATCTGCTTATCAATAACACGCTGTGCCATTTCAATGGTATCCATTTTCATTTTATAAGCCTGCTTGCTCTTCTCTGCCTCGGATGAAATATCCTGAAAGATGCCGAGAACTCCATTAATTTCTCGCACATAAACAATACTTTGTAAGGTAGTAATATCATATTCGGAATAGGTCACTCTTTTTCCCATAATTTTACCTTGAGAAGTCAGAACTTCTTCAAAATCCCGGTGGTCAATAAACTCAAACAAGTACATCCCTATGGCTTCGGTTTTGGATTTTCCAAATACTTTTTCTGCACCCCTGGAAAATTCAATAATTCGCATCTCTGCATCTACCAAAAGAATAACATTGGGCGTTGTATCCAAAACAATGTTTGACATGGACTGTGCTTTTTCATGCATATAGGGAATACACATGGTAAGTTCTGCCTTTCCCTGACATACGGCAATTGCTTTCTCCCGGCAGGTAGCATAGCCACAGGCACCGCAATTTAGTTCGTGGGCTTTTTCTGTTTTGCCAATCTTACTTAGAGTCTCACGAATTCTCTGCTCCGAAGGAATGATTTCTTTCACACTTCGATCGCAGAAAACCTTTCCAATGGAAATACGTTCCAAAGGTTTGTACTCTTCCCCACGTACCTCTTCTTTTGGTATTGCCTCTTCCATATCCAGTTTTATTTTAAATGTAGATGGATATTCTTCCTGTTTATCCAGTGCCGGTCCTCTTACACAACCACCTTCACAAATGTTCATTTCAATAAAAGCGTTGTGTATCTCTCCTTTTCTCATGCTGTCTAATAATTCCATACAGCTCTTTGTTCCATCAACTGCAATCTTGCGGTACTTATCTGCGCTGCGTTCACTGCTTATTATAGAAGTAATAACACCATCCCCTACTGGGTATAAACGGTTTACTCTTGGATTGCTATTATGAAATTCGGTACATTCCAACTGGGATAAATTAATGTTTTCTTCCTTCATCCATTTTTTTACTTCCGAAAAATTCAACACAGCATCTACGATTCCATTTGTCCTTGGATCGTTTTCTGCTTCTCTTTTCTTCGCAATACAGGGACCTAAAAATACAACCTTTGTATTCTGTCCATAAAGGTCCTTAATCATTTTTCCATGTGCTATCATAGGTGATACCACCGGAGCCATATAAGGCACCGATTCCGGATAATATATTTCAATTAAATCATTGACGCTTGGACAGCAGGTCGAAATAATGTTGTCCATTGTTCCCTTTTCAATTAACTTCTTATAGGCATCCGTTACATAAGCTGCCCCTTCCGAAGTCTCCCTTACCTGTGAAAATCCAAGTTTTAAAAGACCAGTAACAATCTGCCCTCTTTTCTCAAACTCCAACACCCCCGCATAAGAAGGAGCCACAGAAATCACCGTCTTTACTCCACTTTGTATAAAGTTCTTTACTTTATCTAAGTCACTAATGATAGACTTTGCATTCTGTGGGCAGGCACTTAGACAATGTCCACATAAAATGCACAGTTCATTAATAATCTGTGCCTGTTCATTTTTTACAGCAATTGCCTTTACATCACAGCTCCGAACACATTTGTAGCAATTCTTACACTTTGCTTCTTTAAAACCAATTACATTCATAGATGAACTCCTTCCCTACTGCAATCTTCCCATAACTTCCTTATTAAAAAAATCTTCTGCAGTTTCCGGCAAAACAGAAAACAATTCTCCATCTATTTTGACGCACACACCTTTCATACATTCTCCAATACAAAATGAACCATTTAAACTGACTTTCTCCTGTATATTGTTCTCTTTAATCAGTTCATTAAAGTGATCCACAATACGGCGTGAACCTTTTAAATGACATGAGCTTCCGATACAGATTGTAACTATCATCGTTCTCCTCCTTAAATGTTATGAGCTTATCTAACAAAGTTTTCTTGTATCGTTATATATTTAACATATATAACATATAGAATAATTGTAACATACTGATAGGAGAAATCAATAGATGTTAGAATAGATTTTTTTCATTGTGACATTCTACTAAAGGAATCGACTTTTTTCCATACATTTTTTACATTGAATCTATTAAAAAAGCCTTTACAAGGATAATCGCTCATGTTAAAGTGATTACAAAGTTATCGTGTGGGTGACTTTGTTAAAAAGTTAACAGAATGTAATCTTAGGAGGAAAATTATGGCAGAGAAAAAGCAACCAAGTGCACAGGAACATGTTGACGCGTTGGTAGAAAAAGCAAAAATTGCATTACATGAATTGAAAAAATTAGATCAGGAAACCATTGACAATATTGTTCATGAAATGGCTTTAGCCGGTCTTTCAAAACAGCAGGAATTAGCAAAAATGGCAGTTGAGGAAACTGGTCGTGGAATTTATGAAGATAAAATTACAAAAAATATCTTCGCTACTGAATATATCTGGCACTCCATTAAATATCAAAAAACCGTTGGAATTATTGAAGATAACCAAGAAGAAGATTATATGATCGTTGCAGAACCCATTGGTATTGTAGCCGGTGTTACTCCTGTAACAAATCCTACTTCTACTACTATGTTTAAGAGTATTTCTTGTATTAAAACAGGAAATCCAATTATTTTTGGTTTCCATCCAAATGCACAGCAGTGTTCCAGTGCTGCAGCGAAAACTTTATTGGATGCTGCACTGAAAGCCGGTGCACCTGCAAACTGTATTCAGTGGATTGAATATCCTTCCATCGAAGCTACCAATATCCTGATGAATCACCCTGGTGTTTCTATGATTCTTGCTACCGGTGGTCCTGGTATGGTAAAAGCAGCTTACTCTTGTGGTAAACCAGCTCTTGGTGTAGGTCCCGGTAATGTTCCTTGCTTCATTGAAAAAACAGCAGTATTAAAACGTGCGGTAAATGATTTAGTATTGTCAAAATCTTTCGATAACGGTATGATTTGTGCCTCTGAACAAGCAGCGATTATTGAAGCTCCTGTATATAAGGAAGTTATTGAATTAATGAAAAAAGCTGGCTGCTATTTTGCAACCAAAGAAGAAATCAAAAAATTGGAGCCTGTGGTAATTAACTTAGATAAAATGACCGTTAATCCTGCTATTGTAGGAAAATCTCCTGCCTGGATTGCAAAATTAGCCGGTTTTGATATTCCTGCAGATACCAAAGTATTATGTACGGAAATCGAAGGAGTTGGTCCAAAATACCCACTTTCCAAAGAAAAACTTTCTCCTGTTTTGGCAATACTTAAAGCAACTGACGTGGAAGATGGTCTTAAACTTTGTGAAGCAATGCTTAAAAATGGTGGTATGGGACATTCTTCCGTTCTTCATTCCACAAATGCGGATGTAATCGACGAATTTTCTCATCGTATGAAAACCGGACGTATCCTTGTTAACTCCCCTTCTACACATGGAGCCATTGGAGATCTTTACAACTCCAATATGCCTTCCCTTACATTAGGATGTGGTTCTTATGGCGGAAACTCCACTACACACAACGTATCTGCTGTTGATTTAGTAAACTACAAACGTGTGGCAAAAAGGAGAGTGAATATGCAGTGGTTTAAAGTTCCAAACAAAATTTATTTTGAACAGGGATCTACTAGTTATTTAGCTAAAATGCCCGGTATCACAAAGGCTTTTATTGTAACTGACCCTGCCATGACCCAGTTAGGATATGTAAATAAAGTATTGTATCAATTAAGAAGCCGTGAAGAATATGTACATTGTGAAATTTTTGACCAAGTTGAGCCGGACCCTTCCTTAGAAACTATAATGAATGGTGTTGACTCTATGAACAAATTCCAGCCAGATGTTATTATTGCATTGGGCGGCGGTTCTGCTATTGATGCTGCAAAAGGTATGTGGTTATTCTATGAAGATCCAGAAGCTGACTTCAAAAATATGTCCCTTAAGTTCCTTGATATTAGAAAACGTACTTATAAATTCCCTGTATTAGGTAAGAAGGCTAAATTAGTTGCCATTCCTACAACTTCCGGAACCGGTTCTGAGGTTACTTCCTTTGCCGTTATTTCCGATAAGTTAGAAAATAAAAAATACCCATTGGCTGATTATGAATTAACCCCTGACGTTGCAATCATTGATCCTGACTTTGTTATGTCTGTACCAAAGAAATCCACTGCCTGGACCGGAATGGACGTGTTAACACACGCTTTAGAATCTTATATTTCCATCTTGGCTTCTGATTTTACAGATGCTCTTGCTATTCACGCTGTGGAAATGGTATTTAACTATTTGAAGAGATCTTATACCAATGGAGGAAGTGATCCGGTTGCCCGTGAAAAAATGCACAACGCTTCTACCATGGCAGGTATGGCATTTACCAATGCCTTCCTTGGTGTTAACCATTCTTTAGCTCATAAATTAGGTGGCGAATTCCATGTTCCTCACGGATGTGCCAATGCGATTCTTTTACCACATGTAATTCGTTATAATGGGGTAGAGAATCCAACCAAGTTTACCTCTTGGCCAAAATATGAAAGCTATATTGTTGGAGATAAACTTTTTGCACTTATGAAAAAGCTTGGGTTCTCTCCAAAGAACAATAATGATGCAGTAGAAATGTTAGCAAAGAAAATCGAAGAAATGAATTCATTCTTAGAAATTCCTGCTACTTTGAAAGAATTTGGCATTGATGAAAAAGCCTTCTTAGGAAAATTAGATGAATTGGCTGATTTAGCCTTTGGTGACCAGTGTACCACTGCAAACCCAAGACTTCCACTCGTATCCGAATTAAGAGAACTCTACTTAATTGCTTACTATGGCAAAGAAAATATTCCGGAAAAATTATTGAAATAAAAACGACCGCCGCACTAAGGTTTTTGACCTAGTGCGGCGGTTTTTCTTAATT
>JAVXEO010000057.1:3069-14285 GCA_036658435.1 Acetivibrio sp. | reverse complement strand
TAAGCAATCCGAAGGAGATCCGCAAATTAAAGGTAAAATTCGTCAGAAGATGCGGGATGTATCCAGACAACGAATGATGCAGGAAGTTCCGGAGGCAGATGTAGTTATTACCAACCCAACCCATTTGGCGGTTGCTGTAAAATATGACAGGGAAAATTCGGAAGCACCTATTGTTGTTGCAAAGGGTGCCGACTACCTGGCACAAAAGATTAAAGAAGTTGCAAAAGAAAACAAGGTTGAGATTGTTGAAAATAAACCATTGGCAAGAATGCTTTATTACAACGTAGAAGTAGGGAATGAAATACCTGAGGAGCTTTATCAGATGGTAGCGGAAGTCCTTGCTTATGTATATGGAATCAAAGGTAAAATTTAACTTTAAGAAAAAAGGAGGTTTGCAGGTATGAAAAAAACAGATGCCGTATTGGGATTATATCTGATGTTAGCAATTTTGTTCTTTATTATACCAATACCAAGCTTTCTATTGGATATTTTACTTGGACTTAATATTTCAGTTGCGATGATTATTTTATTTACCGCACTTTTTTCAAGAGAAGCGTTGGAAATGTCTAGTTTCCCAACTTTATTACTGTTTACTACAATCTTTAGAATATCATTGAATGTATCCTCAACAAAATTGATTTTAACAACGGGAGAACCCGGAAACGTTGTAACTACTTTTGGTGAATTTGTTGGTGGAGGTAACTTAATTGTAGGTGGAATTGTATTTATTATTTTAATTTTAGTACAATTTATGGTTATAAATAAAGGTTCGGAACGTGTTGCAGAAGTGACGGCACGTTTTACCCTGGATGCTATGCCGGGAAAACAAATGGCCATTGATGCAGACTTGAATACAGGCATCATTACGGATGAGGAAGCAAAGCAAAGGCGTCAGAAGATTCAAGATGAATCCAGTTTTTTTGGGGCTATGGACGGTGCTACAAAATATGTAAAAGGAGATGCAACAGCAGGTCTTATTATCACAGTAGTTAACTTTGCCGGTGGACTGGCTATGGGCATTTTGTATTTAGGATTAGAACCCATGCAGGCACTGGAAAAATTTTCGATTTTAACCATAGGAGATGGTTTGGTCAGTCAGATTCCCTCCTTAATGATATCCCTGGCAACGGGTATTCTGGTAACCAAAGTTTCAAAAGAAGCCGATCTTGGGGATGTATTAGTAAGACAACTTTTTTCAATTCCAAAAGTTCTTTATATGGTAGGCGGCGCTATGATTGCGCTAGGTGTATTAACAACACTGAATACTGTTTTATTTTCAGCCTATGGTTTGATTTTTATAATAACAGCAAGAATGATAGCAGGAAAGATGGAAGTAGAAGAAATAGAGAAAGAAACCAATGAGGAAGAGGGTTCTGCAGAAGAAATACGTAGACCGGAAAATGTTACCTCCTTGTTACAGGTAGATCCCATTGAACTGGAATTTGGATATGGAATTATTCCTTTGGCAGATGTAAGCCAGGGAGGAGATTTATTAGACCGTGTGGTTATGATTCGCAGACAGGTAGCACTGGAACTAGGATGTGTGGTTCCTATGATACGTTTAAGAGATAATATACAACTAAACCCCAACCAATACGTTATTAAAATTAAAGGGGTTCCGGTTAGTGATGGAGAAATTTTATTTGACCACTATATGGCAATGAATCCGGGATATGTAGAAGAGGAAATAACGGGAATTCCTACTTTTGAACCATCCTTTCATCTGCCGGCTATCTGGATAACGGAAAGTCAGAGAGAAAGGGCGGAATCTTTAGGCTATACCGTGGTAGACCCACCTTCTATTATTGCAACCCATCTTACTGAAATTGTACGTAGTCATTTAGATGAATTGATGACACGCCAAGACGTTCAAAGTCTTATTAATAATGTAAAAGAAGCAAATGAAACTTTGGTTTCTGAACTGGTTCCAAAATTGCTTAGCGTAGGTGAAATTCAAAAAGTATTACAAAATTTATTAAGAGAGGGAATTTCCATTCGAGATTTGATTACGGTATTTGAAACCCTGGCAGATTATGCACCTACCACAAGGGACACGGATGTACTTACAGAGTATGCAAGACAGAGTCTGAAACGTGCTATATCCAGTAAATATTTTCCCTCTAATGAAGCCACCAGTGTTGTGACTTTGGATCCGAAAATTGAGCAGGAAATTATGGGCTCAGTAAAACAGACAGAGCAGGGAGCATATTTGACCTTGGATCCGGATCGTACACAGGGAATTATAAATTCTGTACAGGAAGAAATCACAAAACTAGAAAATCTTGGAAAAAATCCAATCGTTATCACATCACCGATTGTGCGTATGTATTTTAAAAAATTAACGGCAGATTATTTTAAAGATTTAATTGTAATATCTTATAATGAGATCGATTCAAATGTTGAATTACAATCAGTAGGGATGGTGACAGTCTAATGATAATAAAGAAATTTCAAGCAGGAACAGAAACGGAAGCAATTATGCTTGCAAAAGAAGAACTTGGAAAAGAAGCAATCGTAATGAATATAAGAACAATAAGACCCAAGGGGGTTTATAAGCTCTTTAAAAAAGCTTCCGTTGAAATCACGGCGGCAGTAGATGACAACGTAAATTATAGCAATGAAGACCGTATTGTTGCAGAGGTTCAGAAGCTGCAGCAAATTGCTCCACCTATAATAAAAGAAAAATCCAAAGATATTTTACCGGATAAAGAAGAAAAAATAGAAAACAGTACGAAAGAATCCGCAATTGAACAAAAGTTAAATGATCTTCAATTTTTATTAGAAAAGCAACTAAAAGCAACGGAAATGGACAATAAAAAAGAAGAAGAAACGGAAGAAAGCGGAAAAAACATTGCCTGTATTCAATTAATATACAATCAATTAATCAATAATGAAGTGGATGAAAAATATGTAAATCAAATTATTGGAGAAATTGAACGTAATTTAAAAGCCGATGCTTCGGTGGATAATGTTTTGTCCAGCATTTACCAAAAAATTATATTGAAATTAGGACAGTCTAAGACCATAGAAAACAATGAAAATCAACCCAAATACATATTTTTTATTGGACCAACGGGAGTGGGAAAAACAACTACAATTGCGAAAATCGCATCTAGTTTAACATTAAAAGAAAAAAGAAAAGTGGCATTAATTACATCAGATACCTATCGAATTGCAGCGGTAGAACAACTGCGTACCTATGCTAATATTTTAGGGCTTCCGTTAAAGATTGTGTATAGCCCACAAGAAATGAAAGATATAAAAAAAGAACTGATTCCATTTGAACTTGTTTTAATTGATACAGCAGGAAGATCTCATCAGAATATGGAACATAAACAGGATATTCAAGAATTAATTTTTTCAATTCCAGAAGAAGAACGGGAGGTTTATTTGGTACTGAGTGCGACAACAAAGTATAAGGATTTAGCAAAGATAGCAGAAACTTATAAAGAAATTATCAATTACAATCTAATTTTCACAAAATTAGATGAGACGGATACGATTGGAAACATATTTAATATAAAAATGCTTACCGATATGCCACTTTCTTATACCACATGGGGGCAAAACGTACCGGATGACATAGGAAAAATTAATCCACAGAGTATTGCAAAAAAATTATTGGGAGGTAATAATTAATGGATCAGGCAACACAACTTAGAAATATTATTAAGACATCCAATGTTCTGCCTAGACCAGCGGCGAGAGTTATTACCATTACCAGTGGAAAAGGCGGTGTAGGGAAGTCGAGTATATCCGTGAATCTTGCAATTCAACTTCGAAGGATGGGAAAAAGAGTAATTATCATGGATACGGACTTTGGACTTGCCAACATAGAGGTTATGCTGGGAATACGTCCCCAGTACAATTTTGCGGATTTGATTTTTAAAGGAAAAAGTCTTCGGGAAATTGTTACAATGGGACCGGAAGGAATTGGATTTATTTCAGGGGGTTCCGGAATTCAGGAACTTAGTAACCTGACAAAAGAACAAATTATGAGATTATCCCAGTCACTATATGAACTGGATGAATTGGTTGATATCATTATAATTGATACCGGTGCCGGGATTGCAGACTCCGTATTAGAATTCGTAGCAGCAAGCTCGGAAGTACTGCTTATAGTAACCCCGGAACCAACCTCTATAACGGATGCATATGCTCTTTTGAAAACGCTCAATAAAAAAGATGGATTTCTCACAGAAAATACAGTGATTAAGATGCTGGCAAACCGTGTAAACACAGTGGCTGAGGGAAAAGAAATCTTTGATAAATTAAGTGTAGTTGTTAATAAATTTTTGAATGTTAAAGTAGAGTTTTTAGGAACGATACCACAGGATAATATGATATCCAAAGCGGTCATGCAGCAAAAACCCGTTACCATTGGATATCCCTTAGCTCCGGCATCCAAGGCAATTACCGAAATTGCTGCAATGCTGAATTCCAACACCATAGTGGAGCAAAAAGGAGAAAAAGGAATCACACGTTTATTTTCCAATCTGGTACGATCAAAATTATCCAAATAAATGGAGAAGGGAATGGTTACGAGCATGGTAACGCCAACATTGATAGCACCGGGTACAAAATTCAATATGATTTCTCTAAAAAATAATTATGGTGAAAAATCAGATGCAAAGCAATTTAGCAGTAAAGTACTTGATTTGATGGAAGAAGAAACCATTAAAATCGCCATGCCCACTGAAAAAAATGTTATGATTCCACTTGAAGCTGGTGAAAAATATTTATTTGTTTTTTATACAAAGAAAGGATTATATCAGTGTAAAGGAGAAATTATTGAAAGATTTAAAGATGGACGGATTTCCGTTTGTACCGTACATATGGAAACCGATTTAGAAAAATATCAAAGACGGCAGTATTACCGGTTAGAACATGTGATGAATATACAATACCGAAGAGTCAGTCAAGAACAGGTACCGTGGTCATCTGCAACAATAATTGACATAAGTGGTGGTGGATGCCGGTTTAATTCAACGGAGGAAATGCAATCAGGTCAGCTGTTGGAACTGGAAATTGGCGGTCAATTTCAGGGTAAAGAGCAAAATCGTATTTATAAAGGTATTGTGGTTTTATCCAAAGCAATAGAAATGAAAATGGGTTATTTCGAACATAGAATAGAATTTACAGAGTTGGATATTTTAGAAAGAGAAAATTTGATACAGTATATATTTAAAGAAGAAAGAAAAATTAGAAGTAAAGAAAGGGGAACAATCGGATGAAAAAAAATATTTTAATTGTAGATGATTCTGCACTTATGAGGAGGGTACTATCTGATATAATAAAAACAGATGAAAGATTTCAAGTTGCAGACATAGCCAATAATGGTATGGATGCATTTGACCTTATAGTAAAAAGTAAGGAAAAGTACGATGCCATTCTTTTAGACATTAATATGCCAAAGATGTCAGGACTTGAATTTCTGGAACAAATGAGTAAACACAATATCAAACATACGACAATTGTGGTAAGTACACTTGCCAAACAAGGTGCAGTAGAAACCATAAGAGCGTTGGAATTAGGTGCTTTTGACTTTGTAACAAAACCGGATTCCTTTTTAGAAGCAAAAAGTGAATCTTTTCAAGATCAGATTATCCGCAGACTCTGCTGGGCATTTGGTTTTGAAGATCCGGCAAAAAAGGAAGAACGTGAAGTTGAAAAGAAATCGGTATCAGAACCAATCAGAAGACCAATTCCAAGTAATCGGGTAGTAAAAGGGAGCAAGCTAATTGCTCTTGCCTGTTCTACAGGAGGACCAAAAGCATTGCAGGATGTGATACCAACATTACCTGCAAAACTAGATGCTCCTGTTGTCCTGGTTCAGCACATGCCGGCAGGATTTACGAATTCATTAGCTTTACGATTAAATGAAATGAGTAATGTCTATGTAAAAGAAGCAGCAAATGGTGATATATTAGAAAAAGGAGCTGTTTACATAGCCAAAGGCGGTTCACAAATGCGCATTGAAAGAGGAAGCGATGGACGATGCCGGATTGTTTTAACCGATGAACCGGCAAGAGGTGGATTAAGACCATGTGCAGATATTATGTACGAGTCATTAGTAGCCTCTGATTTTGAAGAGATCACCTGTGTTGTTTTAACTGGTATGGGTGGTGATGGTACAAAAGGAATAAAACAGCTAAAGGAACAAAAAAACATTTATGTAATAGCCCAGGATCAGGCAACAAGTACCGTATATGGTATGCCAAAAGTGATTGCAGAAGCAGGTTTAACTGATGAGATTCTGCCACTAAGAAAGATATCCGGCGCGATTACACAGAACGTGGGGGTGCGTTAAATGGACGTAAGTCAATACCTAGAGATTTTTATTGATGAAACAAAAGAACATTTACAGAGTTTAAATGAACAATTATTAATTCTGGAAAGTGAACCTGAAAATGAAAATACAATTAATGAGATTTTCCGTGCAGCCCATTCATTAAAGGGTATGGCAGGAACCATGGGATACAAGCGTATGCAAAAGCTTACTCATAACATGGAAAATGTATTTTCGGAGATTCGCAATGACAAAATGAAAGTGGCTTCTAACCTGGTAGATACTTTATTTAAAGGTTTGGATGCATTAGAGGCCTATTTAGCTAACATTCAGGCAACTGCAGATGAAGGAACGGAAGATTATGAAGATATTCTTACGGAGCTGAATAATATTCTTGCAGAAGGTTTAGGCCAGCCGGTGGAAAGCGAAAATTCCAATAAAACAGAATCAAAAGAAGTGAAAGAAATTGCCGGTACATCGGATTTAATGAAATTTAAAAATATTGTTTTACAAGAACATGAAATACACGCTATTAGTAAAGCACATGAAGAAGAAAATGTCTTTGGAATAACCGTATACATACAGGAAAGCTGCATTTTAAAAGCTGCCAGAGCATTTTTAGTATTTAAAGCACTGGAAGAATTAGGAGATGTTATAGTATCCTCTCCTTCCGTGCAGGATATTGAAGATGAAAAATTTGAACTTGACTTTAGTGTTATTTTACTTACCAGAGAAACGTTGGAAAAAGTTAAAGCTGCCGTATTAAATGTATCTGAAGTCAGAGAATGTGCCATTGATAATTTTGAAATTCCTAAAAATACAGAAGAGGAATCACAGGAAACGGAAAGTGCGGCTGCAACAGCAACGCAGACGGCACCAACGGCTGCTAATACAGCAAATACTACAAAAGAAAAATCTTCTGCCAACGGACAGCCAGTAAAGAAAACATCATCTAATACGAAACCAATTGTAAACCGTTCTGTACGGGTAGACATTGAAAAATTGGATGTATTAATGAATTTGGTAAGTGAATTAATTATTGCAAAGAATGGTCTTGTATCCATTGGAAGCAATGAAGATACCACGAAAGATGGTGCAGCATTCAATGAACAGATTGAGTATTTGGAACGAGTAACCACCAATTTACATGAGTCTGTAATGAAAGTTCGAATGATGCCAATTGAAACGGTAGTCAATAAGTTCCCACGTATGATTCGTGATTTGACTAAGAAATTAGATAAAAAAATGGAATTATACATGACCGGTGAAGAAACCGAACTGGATCGAACCGTAATTGATGAAATTGGGGATCCTTTACAGCATTTGATTCGAAATGCTGCCGATCATGGATTGGAGAGCAATGAAGAAAGAAGAGCTCTTGGAAAACCGGAAGTTGGTTCTATTTTCTTAGATGCTTATCAAGATGGCAATAATGTAGTGATTGAAGTAAGAGACAATGGTGGTGGAATCGATGTTGCAAAGGTTAGACAAAAAGCCATCGAAAGAGGTACGATTACACCGGAGCAGTCAGAAACAATGACATCTAAGGATATTATTGATTTATTGTTCCTTCCAAGCTTTTCCACAGTGGATACCATTTCTGATGTATCAGGGCGTGGCGTAGGACTTGATGTTGTTAAGACAAACATTGAAAAACTGGGTGGAGATATAGAATGCAATACGGTACTCGGTGAAGGAAGCAGTTTTGTTATTCGTCTTCCACTTACCCTTGCAATTATTCAAGCACTTATGGTTGAACTTGGCGATGAAAAATATGCAATTCCTCTGGGAAGCATTCAGACGATTGAAGATGTACCTTGCTCAGAAATTGAATATGTTCAGACAAAAGAAGTGATTAATTTAAGAGGTTCTGTCATTCCATTGATTCGTTTGGATGAAGTTTTAGATGTAGAACCAAGAGAAGAAAAACCGGAAAGCCTTACTGTAGTTATTGTTTCTAAAGGTGAGAAACTGGCAGGACTTGTTGTAGATAATCTGATTGGTCAATTAGAAATTGTAATTAAGTCCATCGGAAAATACATTAATAACAATAAGGTAATTAGTGGAGCAGCAATTCTTGGAGATGGCGAAGTTGCATTAATTATTGATGCAAATACTTTAGTATAGGGGGTATGCGCAGTGGCTGATATAAATAATAAAACAGTAGCAGAAGATGCAAAGCAATATATATGTGTGAAACTTGGAACAGAACAGTATGGTATAGACATTCAATATGTAGATAACATTGTAAGAATGCAAAAAATAACCAGAGTTCCTAAGGCACAACGTTATTTCAAAGGAGTTATTAACCTTCGAGGTGAAATTGTTCCGGTTATGAGTCTTCGAATGAAATTTGATTTAGAACAGGACGCCTATTCAAATGCAACGAGAATTATCATAATAAAATTGGAACCACAGGCTTCCGTTGGTCTTATTGTAGATGAAGTGAAAGAAGTTGTAACTTTGGATGAAAGCTGTATTGATAAGCCAAATTATAATGCATCAGACAATAAAACACAATTTATCAGTGGTATTGGTAAACCAGGTGAAGGATTGATTTCTTTACTTAATATTGCAGAGGTAATCATTGAAAAAGAAAATGCTTAATGAGGTGAACAAATTGTCAGAGTTTAGTTTTGATGATGTAAACGATCTGCAGTTCGACGTATTAAAAGAGATTGGAAATATTGGAGCGGGCAATGCAACAACAGCATTGTCCCAGCTCCTAAATTCCAAAATTGACATGAAAGTGCCAAATGTACAGTTGTTAGGCCTTCAGGAACTGCCAGATATGATTGGTGGAGCAGAGAATCTTATTGTAGGTATTTTATTTACATTAGATGGCGACACGGATGGTATGATGATGTTTATGCTTGAAAAAGAATCAGCACATCACATTATAAACATTTTATTACAAAAAGATTTAAATTGTTTTGAAGATTTTTCGGAGATGGATTTATCTGCATTAAATGAAATTGGTAATATTATAGCAGGGGCGTATCTTTCTTCTATTTCCACATTAACTAATTTAACAATTTTGCCATCAGTTCCGTATATGGCAATTGACATGGCAGGAGCTATTCTAAGTGTTCCGGCGATTGAATTCGGAAAAATTGGCGATAAAGCGCTGGTTATTAAAACACAAATTTCAGAAAATGATATTGAAGTAAACGGATATTTTGTTTTGATTCCAACCATAGACTCTTACACGAGGATAATGTCGTCTCTAGGACTATAAGGTGGTTAATAAATATGAGTAATATGATAAAAGTAGGAATGGCAGATTTTAATATTTGTCAAACGCCGGATGCAATTACAACCTTGGGGTTAGGATCCTGTGTGGGAGTTACCCTATATGATTCTACTAGAAAAATCGCGGGATTGGCACACATTATGCTCCCAGATAGTACATTGGTAAAAAATAATAGCAATGTAGCAAAATTTGCAGATACAGGAATTGATGCATGCATTGATGCAATGGTAAAGCTTGGCGCTAATCGACATGGATTGACGGCAAAGATAGCAGGCGGAGCTCAAATGTTTGCATTTGGAAGCAATAATGATATGCTGCGAATTGGAGAACGTAATGTAGAAGCAACAAAAAAGAAATTAAAAGAACTGGGGATTCGGATATTAGCAGAAGATACCGGTGCTAATTATGGTAGAACTATTGAATTTTATCCGGAAAATGGATCTCTGAGAATAAAATCAGTTGGAAAAGATATAAAAACAATGTAAGGATAGGTAAAGAAATTGCAAAGAAAATATATTCCCGCTCTTATTATGTTGACAGCAGGAGCAGTAACATGTATTACTAGTATTGCCAATAAGTTAGATAAGCTATTGAGCTTGGAGATTTTATTGGGAGTACTTATTGTGTTTTATATTATTGGATTAATTACAAAGGCAGTTATTTCAAAAGTGCTTGACTCCGGTGGTATTCCGACGGAAGAAGAGGAAGAAAGCAAAGAAGATGCCGAATCAGAATCCGAAGAATCTGAAGAAACTGTAGAAGAAGATGGAAGTGAAATAGAAAATTAATCTTAGATTACAGTGACAAAAGGAGGAGGCATAAATGAACGAAGAGAGTAAGAACAAACTCTGGGGTGACTATGCAAGAACAAAATCACCGGAAATTCGTGAAAAACTGATTACAGAATATGCCGGGCTTGTTAAGGTGGTAGCAGGTCGATTAAGTATGTATTTAGGCTATACGGTTGAATACGATGACTTAGTTGGCTATGGTATCTTTGGTTTAATTGATGCCATTGATAAGTTTGATAATTTCAAGGGAGTTAAATTTGAAACATATGCAAGCTTAAGAATTCGCGGTTCTATTTTAGATCAAATAAGAAAGATGGATTGGATTCCGCGAACCCTCCGTCAAAAACAAAAGAAATTAGAAGCTGCTTATCAAAAAATTGAATTGGAGAAAGGCAGAATCGGAACGGATGAAGAAATTGCCACAGAATTGAAGATTTCTTTTGAAGAATTAATGGATTGGAAAAATCAGACAAAGGTTACGAATTTGGTTTCTTTGGATGAATTTATGGAACAGGGAAGCGAAACTAGAATGGAAGCAAGTCCAGGTCTTCATGAACATTATGATCAACCAGAGACAGCAATAGAAAAAGAAGATTTAAAACGACAGCTTGCAGAAGTAATAGATACCTTAACAGATAATGAGAAAAAGGTAATCCTGTTTTATTATTATGAGGAACTTACATTAAAGGAAATTAGCAGAGTATTGGAAGTGTCAGAATCCAGAATTTCACAACTTCACACCAAGGCGCTTCAGAAAATGAAGAGCAGGTTAGGTGGGAGTATCGATATATTTAATGGTTAATAAAGGGGAGATCATTAGAACATAATATTTGTTCAATGAAAGAGAGCCGTGTGTTCATAGCACACAGATTGGGGATGAAAA
>JAVXEO010000057.1:0-3059 GCA_036658435.1 Acetivibrio sp. | reverse complement strand
GAACGAAATGGTTTTTTTGAGCTAAACCATAAAGAAGATGGGACTTATATAATATTGCATCCGGCGATAGGTGGGGGAGAAGCATTAACTTATAATATGGTTGCTGAATATTTGATGCAAAAAAAAATTACGGAATATGATTTGAAAATATTGGCAAAAGAAATATCGGAACTCATAGAAGAAAAGGAAATACGGTTAAATGGAAAAACCATATATCCGGAAAATGAATGCCTAGATATTAGAATGGATGAATCTCACCTAAAGGCAATCGGTACTTTTTATGCACCATCTTTAAAAGGAAATAAAATGTCAAAACAAGATATTATGAGTGAGTTGGTTCACGTAGGAATTAAATGCGGTGTGAACGAAAATAATATTGATGACTTTTTAAAAGAAAGAAGGTATTGCACAGAGATTATTCTGGCAGAATCCATTCTACCGGTTCAAGGAAAGAGTGCCGAAATTAATTATACTTTCAAAGTAGAAGATTTTGGAAAGCCCAAGATGAATGAAGATGGATCCGTTGATTTTCATCAATTGAACATGATAAATATGGTCGAAGCAGGAGATATTTTAGCAACATTAACTCCAGCGGATTATGGGAAGCCGGGACTTGACATTTTTGGAAAGGTGATTCGTCCCGGAAAGGTAGTTGCAAAAATATTAAGACATGGGGGAAATATACATTTGTCAGAAGATAAACTGATTATGTATTCGGATGTTTCCGGACATGTTACCTTGATTGAAGACCGTGTTTTTGTTTCTGACACCTATGAAGTACCTGCGGATGTTAGTGTTGCATCTGGAGACATTGATTATAATGGAAATGTTTTAGTACGAGGAAATGTGGTTACTGGATTTACGGTGAAAGCAAAAGGTGATATTGTTGTAGAGGGTGTTGTGGAAGGCGGAACCTTAATTGCAGAAGGGCAAATCATATTAAAACGTGGAATTCAGGGAATGGGAAGGGGAAAACTTATTTCAAATGGAAACGTAACCGCTCGTTTTATTGAGAATTGTGAAGTAAAATCTGGTGGAGACATAACAACAGATGCCATTATGCATAGCCAGGTATGTGCGAAAGGTAAAATACTGGTGACCGGAAAGAAAAGCATAATAACCGGCGGGAAAGTCAAGTCGGGAAAGGAAATTGTATCAAAAGTAATTGGATCCAATATGTGTACAAAAACGATAGTCTCTATTGGAGTGGATGAAGATGTGCTGAAAGAATATAAAGATCTGGAAAAAGAAATAGAAGAAATGAAAGCCAATCAAAAAAAATTGTCCCAAATTTTTATTTTATTTAAAAAAAGGATAGAAAGTGGGAATGAGCTGACCAATGATCAAAAGAAACAATTTATTACTGCAAAACAGGAGTTTACAAAAAAACAGGAAATGTTAGATCAAAAAGAAAAAAGACAGGGCACTTTAAAAGCAGAAATAGATGGATTTAAAGCTGGAAAAATTAAATTTATGGAAAATGTATATCCCGGTGTTCAGGTTGTTATTTCTTCGTCATCTATGTATGTAAAAGAAGAAATAAGTCATGGACAATTTGTACTGGATCGTGCAGATATCCGGATATTGTCAATTTAAGATGAAGTAAAGCATTACTTCATGTCCTGATTTTTCTTCGCAAAAAAGCGTAGATAAAAGTTAAGGAGAAAACGTATGCCAATTAGACCAATTGATGTGATTTCCATGCCAAACCGTTCCCAAGAAGCATCTCAAGTGCATCAAACTGAAAACCAGAAATTAACAAATGCACACGAAAAACTTGGAATGCAATATAATGCTTCGTTACAGCATGATGCAAAACAAACGGTAAAAACCAATAAAAGTGAAAATCATGAATACCGCTATAAAGATGGAAAGAAAAAAAATAATGAAAAAAATGCAAAGCAGCAGGATAATAATGATAAAGATTCAAAAGAAGAAAAAAAAGACATTAAATTAAGCGGCTTTGACATGTTCATTTAAACAGTTAGGGTGAAAAAATGTTAGATATTTGTTTAGTAGTAGTTGGACTTGGGTTAATTATAGTAAGTTATGTAATTTCAGACAAAATGGATCAAAAAAAAGAAAAAACAATAAAGGAAATTACAAAAGTTGATATTTGGGATGAAAAAGATGAACAAAGAATTAAAATGAGAATGGATGAAATTTTAGCAGATAAAACAGAAGAAGCTATGGTTAAGACGGATGATCAGCTTAGCCAGATTTCAAATGAAAAAATCATGGCAGTCAGCGAATTTTCCGATCAAATTCTGGAAAAAATAAAGCAAAATCATACAGAGGTGGTATTTCTTTATGATATGTTAAATGAAAAAGAAAACCAACTCAAAGGCTTGCTTCAGGATGTAGATCAAGAAAGAAAAAAAACAGAAGCCGTGATTGAAAAAGCATCCAAAGCAATCAGCTTATTAAAAACCGAAGAAGTAAAAAAAATAGAAAAGACCGAAAAAATAGAAAAAACAGAAAAAACGGCCATGGACTTGTTGGAACAAGCAGCAAAAATAAGGGCTGCTTCTGTACCCAAAAAACCTAAGAGCGAAGAAGCTTTAAAGAAAAAAAATATAGAAGCAAATACCATAAAACCGGCTGTGGAGTTTTGCGACAATAAAAATGAGCAGATATTGAAACTCTATGAAGAAGGAAATACCATTGTTGAAATTGCAAAGATTCTATCCATGGGACAGGGTGAAATAAAACTTGTAATTGATCTATTTCAAGGGAGCAGCGTTCACAATTCTTATAGGGAATAAACAAACTTTTTAAAAAGATAGAAGTAGGAAAGCACATAGATGGGAGCAATTGTTAAATATGAAATTGAAATATTTTTTAAGAGGACTTGGACTTGGAATTGTAATAACGGCGGGTGTACTTCTTATTTCTTATAATTCAAAAAAAGAAGAAGCAATGTTGACTGACCAGGAAATTATAGAACGTGCGGAAGTTCTTGGGATGATAAAGGCACCTTCCCAATCCATAAAACCGAGTGAAACACCAAAGCCAAGTGAAACACCAAAGCCAAGTGAAACACCAAAGCCAAGTGAGAC
>JAVXEO010000056.1:0-14546 GCA_036658435.1 Acetivibrio sp. | reverse complement strand
AAAGTATACCTTAACGAAACAATGGATGAAATAAGAAAGAAGGTGAGCGGAAACTAGAAAATAGAAAAAAGTAAAAAAAATAAAAGAGAAAGAAAAAGAAAAAGAGGAAAAGGAATCATGCTGAATAATATGAAAATAGAAAAAAAATTAACACTTTTTTTTATGATGGTAACTTTAATTACAAGTATTGCAGGAGTTGTAGGATTGGTTTTACTGGGAAAAACGGATACAGATTATAGCAAAGCACTTGTGGAAAATGGATTTGTGCAAGGGGATATTGGTAATTATAATTCCTATTTAAATATGAGTTCTGCAATTGTACGAGATATTATTTTGATGAAGGAAAAGGAAGATATTGAGGCAAGCCAGAAAGAATTAGAGGAGTATGCAGACAAGGAGCAGGAGGCATTGAAAAAAATGATTCCACTTTGCCAGACAGAAGAAGAAAAGGAATTAATTGCTACAATTACAGAGGCTTCCCCAAAATATGATGAAAAGATAAAACAGTCAATAGAATTAGCCATACAGAATCAGAACGAAGCGGCACTGAAAACATTTCATAAGGAAGCTCGACCGTATTTGACCCAATGCATGGAAGCTGGAGAAAAGCTGATGGAACTTAATACCGCATTGGGAAGCCAAGTCTCAATTAATCTTACAAAAAGTTCCAGATTTGGAATAATAACTATCGTTGCCATTATTATAACATCAATTTTCACTTCGGTTTTGCTGGCAGTTATAATATCAAAACGTATATCAAAACCCATTCAGGCATGTGCAAAACGACTGACACAATTGGCTGATGGTGATTTAAAAACGGAAGTTCCCCAAATGGATACAAAGGATGAAACGGGCATTATGATGAATGCATTAGCAACTACCATAGGAATTCTCAGGGATATTATTGAGGATGAAGACTTCATTCTCGATGAAATGGGAAAAGGAAATTTTGATGTTACCACAAGGGTAGAGAAGCGATACATAGGAGACTTTGAATCACTTCTCTTGTCTATTCGAAAGATAAATAGAAACTTAAGTGACACATTGACTCAAATTGACCGTGCATCCGATCAAGTTGCAAGTGGAGCAGAACAGATGGCACAGGGAGCCCAGGTATTATCGGAAGCAGCTACCGATCAGGCAGGATCCGTGGAAGAGATTGTAGCAACCTTTGAAGAAATCTCCAACCAGATTAAGATAACAGCAAGCAATGCAGGAATAGCAAGTGATAATACCGTGCAAGCAGGAAAAGAACTTGGAGAAGGACAGAAAAAAATGAGTAATATGCTGGATGCAATGTCAGAAATTAAAGAAACTTCCAGCCAGATAAGCAATATTATTAAAACAATAGAAAACATTGCGGCACAGACTAATTTACTTTCTTTGAATGCGGCCATAGAGGCGGCTAGAGCTGGTGAGGCAGGAAAAGGATTTGCGGTAGTAGCAGATGAGATTAGAGAACTAGCAGATCAGAGTGGAGAAGCAGCAAAAAATATTGTGGTTTTGATTACAACATCCATGAATTCAGTAGAAAACGGGGTACAGATTGCAGAGGATACGTTTGGTGCTTTAGACCAAACAGTGAAATCGGCACAGTCATTAACAGAAATAATGGAAGAAATTGCTACTGCGGCAAAAAATGAATCGGAATCGGTAGAACAGATTACGTTGGGAATTGATCAACTATCAAGTACCATACAAACAAATTCGGCTACAGCACAGGAAACCGCTGCTGCATCAGAAGAACTGACAACACAGGCACAACTTCTGCGAGATAGGGTGAACCAATTTAATTTAAAAAAATAAAAAACATAAAGTATGATTTGCAATTTTGGAAAATGTTAAAAGTCATTCCACAAAATAAGTGGAATGGCTTTTAACATTTTCTATTTTTTGCTATAATCTGTGAAATGGAGGTTTTTTATGTCGAAAATTAATTATGGATATATGCGGGTTTCAAGCATCGATCAAAATGAAGATCGTCAACGGATAGAACTGGTTCATTGGGGGATTACCATGAACAATATTTATTGCGATAAGCAATCAGGAAAAGATTTTAACCGTCCCCAGTATCAGAAATTAAAGGGAAAATTAAAAGCAGGGGATGTTTTAGTTGTAAAAAGTATTGATCGCCTTGGAAGAAACTATATAGACATACAAGAAGAATGGCAGTATATTGTCAAGGTAAAAAAAGCGGATATTGTAATTATTGATTTGCCAATATTGGATACCCGCAGGAACAAAGACTTAATTGGCACTTTAATTTCCGATATTGTTCTCCAACTGCTATCCTATGTTGCGGAAACAGAACGAATTAATATTCGACAAAGACAAGCGGAGGGAATTGCAGCTGCGAAACTTAGAGGCGTGCACCTTGGACGACGTTCTGACCCTATCCCCAGTGAATTTCCCGATTTATATATTCTGTGGAAAACAAAGCAAATCACCCCTAAGGAAGCCATTGAAAAAAGTGGTTTAAATAGAAATCAGTTCTACCGGCTAGTGAAAAAGTATCGTGAGCAGATAGCAGAACCTTCCCAAAACGAAATACCCAATCAAAAGGATAACCCAAAAGCCTAAGAAAGGGTTGATTTAAAATCTTTTAAGGTAATCACATGAAATATATACAAAAAAATGAGATAGCATATTCCAAGGGAACCACTGAGAAACAGTAAAAGAAGACCTTGGTGTATGCTGCTCTTTTGCTGTAAAAATAAGAAAAGTTTGGAAAACAGAAAAGAACCGGCTAAAAGAACAGTAGCGGGTTTAACCATCCAGTTTACTGCACTTATTTCCATAGGAATATAATAATAAAGGGAAAAATAATCAAATAAGGTAAGGACAATTTGACTGATTAGAAGCCCCAGGAGATAACCGTAGAGCCCACTTTTCGGAACAAGAAAACAAAGAAATAAAATACGCATACCTAAGCTTAGAACGGTGTTTACAAAGGTTACCTGTGCTTTTCCAAGACCATTTAAAATACTGTTTAGTGTAGTAGATAAGTAGAGGAAGGGACATAGCCAGGCTAATATGGCCATATATTCCCCTGCCGTTTTATTGTGAAAAAAGGTAAGACCAAATTCTTTCCCAAAAATAAAAAAAATGCAGCTTGCATAAAACCCTAAAAGAAGACTGTATTTAATCGATAATTCGGAAGTTTTTTTTATTTTATGATAACAGCCAAGGGCTTGTGCCTGGGAAACGGTGGGAAGAATCAAAACGGCGAAGGCGTTGGTTATGGCAGAGGGAAACAAAAGAAAGGGCATGGTCATACCGGTTAAAATTCCATAAGTGGCAAGTGCCTGCACATCCGAAAAACCATAGGCCTTTAACATAAAAGGAATTAAAATGGCTTCTAAACTATGTAGGAGGCTGACAATTAATTTTGTGCCGGTAAGAGGGAGCGCAAGTTTTAATAAGGGAGAAAGTATTTTCCTCCTTTCTTTGGAAGACGGCAATGGAAAAATTTTATTTCGAAAAGAAAGAAGACAAAAAAGGCTGGCACCCACTTCACCCAAAACGATTCCAAGTACGGCAAGTTCACTGGTAAGATGCAGATCACCCTTTCCAAAATAGAGGGCAATAAAAAAAACAGAAAAGATACGTACTGCCTGTTCTAAAAGCTGGGAGAGGGCAGGAATTCCGGTTCTTTTAATTCCAAAGTAATAACCCTGAATACAGGAGGTAATGCCACAAAAAGGAAACAAAAAGGAAAGCATACGAAGAGCGGAGCTACATTTTGGTTCCATTAGAATGCGGCCGGCAACAAAATCACTCTTTGTAAATAGAAAAAAAGATAAGAAGCAGGCAATGGAGAGGGAAAGTGTGCCTGCTTTAAGTAAAATACTTTTTTTATTATATTTTTGTCCGGCGATTAGCTGGGAAATTGCAGTTTGTATTCCACCTCCATATAATGTAAACATAAGTCCATAGACTGGAAAAACAAGCTGATAAAGACCCAGATTTTCCGGAGTCATTACATTGGACAAGTAAATTTTATAAAAAAACCCCATGATACGGGTAATCAGACCTGCAAAAGTTAGAATCAGAGTACCTTTTAACAGAGCGTATTTATTCATAGAAACTCCTTACCATATTGTAATCTTCTTAATACTTATTCTCTATATGAAAAAAAAAGAAGTACTTTTTCTTTAAATATATTGACAGGAAAACAAGGATATGATAACATAAAAAAGCAAAAGACCAACTAAAATACTAGGAATTAAAAAGGTGGGAATTCAATACACCTAAATTTCGGTAAGGAGGAGGCTGGATTTGAAATTATCTACAAAAGGAAGATACGGACTTCGGGCGGTATTAGATATTGCTTTGAATAGCGAAGAAGAGGCCGTTGCACTTAGTACCATAGCGGAAAGGCAAAGCATTTCCATTAGTTATTTAGAACAACTAATTGCAAAGCTTAAAAAAGCCGGAATTGTAATAAGTACAAGAGGTGCAAAAGGCGGTTATGTATTGTCAAGAAAGCCGGAAGAAATTTCGGTAGGAGAAATTCTTCGAGCTTTGGAGGGAAACTTAGATCCGGTAGACTGTGCAGAAATTATAGGTGGGGAATCTACTTGTATGGCCTCCGATATATGTGTAACAAAATATGTATGGAAACGTATTAGTGATAGTATAAATAACGCAGTGGATACACTTATGCTTTCTGAATTGGTGGAAGAAAGCAATGCCCGATACAAAGGGCAGCAGGAAACAAAAAATAAGAAGGAAACCATGTGTTAAAAGACATTTACAAAATAGGAGATGAAGATTATGGATAAGAAGATTTATCTGGATAATGCAGCAACAACCAAAACGAGACCTGAAGTGGTAGAAGCCATGCTTCCTTACTTTACAGAATTATATGGAAATCCATCCAGTGTTTATGAATTTGCATCGCAGAATAAGAAGGCCGTCAATGATGCAAGAGAAATTATTGGAAATTCTCTAAATGCAGAGGCACAGGACATTTATTTTACAGCAGGCGGAAGTGAATCCGATAACTGGGCATTAAAAGCAACAGCAGAGGCTTATAAAGAAAAAGGAAACCATATCATAACTTCAAAATTTGAACATCATGCCATTCTTCATACTTGCCAATGGTTAGAAAAGCAGGGATTTGAAGTGACCTATATTGATGTGGATGAAAATGGAATTCTCAAACTGGAAGAACTGGAGAAAGCCATTCGCCCAACTACAATTTTGATTTCCATTATGTTTGCCAACAATGAAATTGGAACCATTCAGCCAGTCAAAGAGATTGGTAAAATTGCAAAAAAGTATGATGTTCTATTTCATACCGATGCCGTACAAGCGTATGGACAGGTACCAATTGATGTAAAAGAACTCAACATAGATATGTTAAGCGCAAGCGGTCATAAATTAAATGGACCAAAGGGAATTGGATTTTTATATATCAAAAAAGGTCTTAAACTTGGTTCTTTTCTCCATGGGGGTGCGCAGGAAAGACATCGCCGTGCAGGAACCGAAAATGTACCCGGAATTGTTGGATTTGGTAAGGCGGTTGAAATTGCAGTGGACACCATGGAAGAGAGAACGAAGGAAGAGATTCGCTTACGGGATCTATTGATTGACCGTGTTTTAAAAGAAATTCCATATACAAGGTTAAATGGAAGTCGAAGCAGCCGGCTTCCAAACAATGTAAACTTTAGCTTTCAGTTTATTGAAGGAGAATCCTTATTGATTATGCTGGATATGAAAAATATATGCGGTTCCAGCGGATCTGCCTGCACATCGGGCTCCTTGGATCCATCTCATGTACTGCTGGCAATTGGACTGCCTCATGAAATTGCCCATGGTTCCTTAAGACTTACCCTGAGTCATGAAACCACGGAAGAGGAGATAAAGTATACCGTTGAAAGTATTCATGAAATTGTAGATAAATTAAGAAGGATGTCCCCACTATATGAAGACTTTTTAAAGAAAAATCACATAGAAGCCGAATAAAAAATACATGAAAATAGGAAAGAACAGAGGAGATAGAAGATGTACAGTGAAAAAGTGATGGAACATTTTACAAACCCAAGAAATGTGGGGGAAATTGAAAACGCAAGTGGTGTTGGTACCGTTGGAAATGCAAAATGTGGTGATATTATGCGTATCTACCTTGATATTGATCCGGAAGGCATGATTAAGGACTGTAAGTTTAAAACATTTGGTTGTGGTGCGGCTGTGGCAACGAGCAGCATGGCAACGGAACTGGTGAAAGGAAAGCACATTAAAGAAGCCCTTCAAATAACCAATAAAGCAGTTATGGAAGCATTAGATGGCCTTCCACCGGTAAAGGTTCATTGTTCTTTATTAGCAGAAGAAGCCATACATGCAGCACTTTGGGATTATGCCCAAAAAAATGGAATGGTAATTGATGGTTTAGACAAACCAAAGACAGACATTGGTGAAGAGGAAATAACCGAAGAATACTAAAAGCCGGAGGTCTTATGAATAAACAAAAAGTGGTAATTGGAATGTCGGGAGGCGTGGATTCTTCCGTTGGAGCCTATCTTTTAAAAGAAGCAGGATATGAGGTAATGGGTGTAACAATGCAGATTTGGCAGGAGGAAGAATCTTTTACCCAGGAAGAGAATGGCGGCTGCTGTGGACTTAGCGCAGTGGAGGATGCAAGAAGAGTTGCGGAAGACCTGGAGATTCCCTATTACGTGATGAATTTTAAACAAGAGTTTAAAGAGAAGGTAATGGATTATTTTATGGCAGAATATTTACAAGGAAGAACTCCCAACCCCTGTATTGCCTGTAACCGTTATGTAAAATGGGAGTCTTTGCTAAAACGATCCCTTGATATTGGGGCAGATTATATTGCAACCGGTCATTATGCAAGGGTAGTCAAGCTGGAAAACGGACGCTATACCTTAAAAAAATCGGCAACTGCGGCAAAAGATCAGACCTATGCACTTTACAATTTAACACAGTTTCAACTGGAACATACCTTGATGCCGGTTGGGGAATACACAAAGGATGAAATACGAAAAATTGCTGAAAAAATCAATCTTCGCGTTGCCAATAAACCGGATAGCCAGGAAATTTGTTTTATTCCGGATCATGATTATGGTAAGTTTATTTCAGAAAATAGTAAGGTAAAAATGGAAACCGGGAATTTTGTAAGTACCGATGGAAAGATTCTTGGAAAACATAAAGGAATTTCTTATTATACGGTGGGTCAGAGAAAGGGACTGAATCTGGCGCTTGGAAAACCGGTATTTGTAGTTGAGATTCGTCCAAAAGAGAATGAAGTGGTAATTGGAGATAACGAAGAAGTTTTTCATGACCGATTATATGCAGAAAATTTAAACTTTATGTCCTTTGAAAAACTGGAAGGTGACAAAAAGGTTACGGCGAAAATTCGTTATAATCACCAAGGCTCGCCGGCAACGGTGCGAATGGCGGATGAGAAAACCTTAGAATGTATCTTTGATGAACCCCAAAGAGCCATTACACCAGGCCAAGCAGTGGTTTTATACGATGGTGATATCGTGGTTGGTGGTGGAACTATTATTGGAAAAAACAGGACAAGGGCACTTTAAAGAGGGAAAAAAACAGGCTTTCCCTGTATAAAGACAGTGTATTGTGTAACGCCAAGGCTTTGAAGCAGATGCCTTACTTTATTAAAACCGTAAGCATAATATTCCCCTAAGTGGGCGTCAGAGCCAATGGTCAGATATTTTCCACCAAGAGACAAATAACGCTTTATAATAGGAGAACTGGGGTTTGGCTGCTCATTGCCGTACTTATAACCGGCGGTATTGACCTCCAAGGCGATATTATGCTCTAGGAGGAGAAAAAGAATTTCATCAATAATCGAGGAATAGTCAAAGTAGGAAAATGCAGGGCTCCCTTTCGGTGCATAGCGTATGGCATAATCCAAATGCCCCAGTGTTTGAAAAGAATGGAAGGACTGCAGGTTTTTCACAATTTGTTCAAAATATTGGTGAAGACATTCTTCTATAGAATGTCCCTCCCAAAAGGAAGTATCATAAGGATCCCTGTTATTTACAAGATGAGTAGAGCCAATGATTAGATCAAATCGATACTTTGAAAGAAGAGTATCGATTTTGTTTTTTACGGAAGCCGTTGGCTTTAATCCAAGTTCAATACCGGTTCGTATTTTGATTCTATCGGCATATTTAGTTTGCAGACGGAACAGAGTTTCAAAGTATTCTTCCGGAGAAAATTGAAAATCCAAACCGTCCGGGGTTACCGGAAAGTCATAATCCATGTGGTCAGTTAGGTAAAAGTCAGTAAAACCAAGCTGTATGGCTTTTTGAATCATGACTTCCGGAGGGGTACTTGAATCCGAAGAGAAAGAAGAGTGGACATGACAATCGGTTATAATCATAATGGTTTCTCCTTTTTTTCTTCTTTTACCTGGGTTAAGTGGGAAATGTCAGGCCGTATGGTGAGAGAATAGTTGGTATGATAAATAACAAATCCCGGTTTGCTGCTATTTGGTTTTTTAACATGTTTTTTCTGAATATAATCAACCTCTACTTTATCCAAATTCCTTCCTTTTGAATAATATCCGGCAAGCATCCCGGCTTCTTCAAAGGTACGGTCAGGAAGTTCTTCTGTTCCTTTCCCTTTAACAATTACATGGGAGCCGGCCATACCTTTTGCATGAAACCACCAGTCATTGCCGGTAGCAAATTTAAAGGTGAGCTCTTCATTTTGGAAATTATTTTTTCCTACATAAATAGGATAGCCATCAGAAGAAATATAGTGAAAAGGTTTGCTGGTAATCTTCTTTGCTTTTCCTTTTAAAGGAATACCATGTTTTCTTATATATCCAAAATCGGTGAGTTCCTTTTTGATTTCTAACAAGTCATTTTCTTCCAGTGCAATATCAAGAGAACTGCTAATAGATTCTAAATGTTCCAGTTCCTCCTTACTTTCCTTTGTCTGGGTGGTGAGTGCCTGAAAGGTTCGCTTTAATTTACTATATTTATCAAAATATTTTTTTGCATTTTCTAAGGGGGTGAGGGTGGAGTCCAAAGGAATGGTAATTTCTTCATTGGTATAATAATTATCACAAACCAGACTTTTTGCGCCGGTTTCTGCCTGATATCCGTAGGTGGTTAATAATTCACCATATATTTTGTATTTTTCTTTTTTTTCAGTATCCTTAAGCTGTTTTAACTGTAAATCATATTTTTTACGGGTACGGTCAATGGCAGTGGATACAATACGGCGTAAATCGGAGGATCTTTGATGAATACGAGTGGCAGCTTCCTTCATAGCATAGTAATCTTCTAAAACCTTGGAAATAGTAGAATAGGTTTTAACCTGTAAAGAACCATAGCAAGAAAGAGGGATGCTTGAAAATTCAAGGGGAACCTGCTTATCATAAATAATGTTTGGGGTAAACTGATGGTTCTTTATATCCTCCATCAAAAGCTCAAAAGTGTGAAAAAGATGGGTGGAGTCCAAAGGGGTTAAAGAGCTTGTGGAGACCTCGCTATCAAGAGAAGCACGCGTGCAGATTTCATTTGCAACCAAAGGACTGATTCCGGTAAGAGAGCCATAAAGTGCTTTTGAAAGAGAAACCGGTTTTGTCAGCACGGATCGGAAAAATTCTTCTTTTGATAAAGTAAGAGGATCCAGCTTTTCCTGAGTTTTTGGAATAAAGTAGTCTCTCCCTGGAAGAACTTCCCGAACAGAGCTTACAAGACCGGAAATATGTTTAATGCTATCTATGATTTTGTATTCGGCATCACAGAAAATAAGGTTACTGTGTTTTCCCATAAGCTCTACCATTAAATATTTAATACAGGTGTCACCAAGCTCATTCAGATGCTCAATTTCAAATTGAAGAACACGTTCTAAGCCGGGCTGGGTAATAGAGAGAATTTTTGCACTGTTTAAATGCTTGCGGAGCAGCATGCAAAAATTAGGTGCTGTCATAGGACTTGGTTTGTTGGTGTCGGTTAGATAAATTAAAGGAAGAGAAGCACCCGCAGATATAAAAAGCCGAAGCTGTTCCCTTTCTTTTTTTATAGTGAGCAGCAGTGCATCTTTTTCCGGCTGTGCTATTTTATTAATGCGACAGCCACATAATGTATGATTTAATTCAAATACAAGGTTTGAAATTACAATTCCATCTAGTGCCATAAGTATCTCCTTTTGATTGTTTTTTAATAAAAGTATTCAATAGGATTAGTATACCATGACCGGGAGGGTATTTACAAAAGAAAAATGCGGAAGGTGTTGAAAAGATAGAAGATACTATGGTAAAATATGTAACAAAGGGAATGAGTTTTTATAATAATTTTAAGATAGGGAATGAGTTTTTATAATAATTTTAAGATAGGGAATGACTTCAATAGAATCCATTCTATTGAACAACCATAGGAGGAAAGAAATCAATGAAGAAGATATTATCCATAGACGATAGTGTATCCACATTGACTTTGGTAAGGGAAACACTGAGAGAGGAATACAAGGTATTTGTGGTCACATCAGGAGAAGAAGCACTTGCATTTTTGGAAAAGCAGAAACCGGATTTGATTTTATTGGATTTTTATATGATGGGTTTGGATGGGCTGGAGACTTTGGAGAAGATGAATGAGATGGAAAACTTTGATATTCCGGTAATTATGCTTACTTCAATTTCAACAAAACCATTAGAAGAGACATGCAGACAATTGGGAGCCGTTGCATTTTTACCAAAGCCATTTGATCCTTCCACCTTGAAAAAAACCATTCAAAGTATTTTTGAAGGTTGACTTAGAGAAGAGATTTTTATATAATGTACAAGAATTTAATAAAAGAAAGTGTGGGTATTCATGTTAAAAAGTATGACAGGCTTCGGTAGAAGTGAAATGGTGACAGAAGAACGGAAAATTATTGTAGAGTTAAAGGCAGTGAATCACAGATATTGTGATATCACAATGAAAATGCCAAAAAAACTTGGTTTTTTTGAAGCCGGGGTACGAAATATTTTAAAACAATATATCAGCAGAGGTAAAGTGGATGTATTTGTTTCTTATGAAGACTATACAGAGAACAAAACCTGTGTCCACTATAATCCGGATATTGCAAAGGAATATATGAATGCTCTTCATGAGATGGCATCGGATTTTCAACTGGATAATGACATAAAAGTATCGGCTCTTTCACGGTATCCGGATGTTTTTACTTTAGAGGAACATACCGTAGATGAAGATGCTTTATGGAACGATTTTGAAAAAGTAATTCGTGATGCCTGTGAGAAGTTTGTTTCAGCACGAATTGCAGAGGGAATGCACTTAAAAGAAGATATGACTGCAAAATTAGAGGGTATGCTTTCTTGTGTTTGCTTTGTGGAAGAACGTTCTCCTGAGATTATAAAAGAATATAGAGAGAAACTTGCTGCCAAAGTGAAAGAACTTTTAGGAGACACCAAGCTGGACGAGGGGATTCTTGCAACAGAAATCACAATTTTTGCAGATAAAATATGTGTAGATGAGGAAACGGTAAGATTGCGAAGCCATATCAAGAATATGAAGGAAACCTTGGAAGAAGCAGCCAATGTTGGAAGAAAGCTTGATTTTATTGCCCAGGAGATGAACCGGGAAGCAAATACCATTTTATCAAAAGCAAACGATTTGGAAGTTTCTAATTGTGCCATTACTTTAAAAACGGAGATAGAAAAAGTAAGAGAACAAATTCAGAACATTGAATAGGAGAAAGTTTGACATGGGAAAATTCATTAATGTTGGATTTGGAAATGTGGTAAATACCAATAAAGTGGTTGGAATTATTCGGCCGGAAGCAGCACCAATCAAACGAATGGTTCAGACAGGTAAGGACAATGGAACGGCAATTGATGCCACCTGTGGAAGAAAAACAAAGTCCGTCATTGTTATGGAAAGCGGGCAGCTGGTTTTATCTGCATTGCTGCCGGAGACAATTGCAGGAAGAACAAATGAAGAAAGACAAAAAGGTGAGGAAAATGAATAAGCAGGGACTTCTGATTGTAATATCCGGTTTTTCAGGGGCAGGAAAAGGAACCGTTGTAAAGAAAATAGTAGAAGAACATCACTACAAAATATCCATTTCCGGTACAACCAGGAAACCAAGGGTTGGAGAAGAGAACGGACGTGAATATTTCTTTTTGACAAGAGAAGAATTTGAGAGTATGATAAAAGACAGCCAATTAATTGAATGGGCAGAGTATGTTGGCAATTATTATGGAACTCCAAAAAAGTATGTAATGGAAGAGCTGAATAAAGGAAACCATGTGATTCTTGAGATTGAGATTCAAGGAGCGCTAAAGGTAAAAGAAAAGTTTCCGGAAGCTCTGCTTTTATTCCTTACACCACCAAGTGCCACCTGCTTAAGAGAACGTCTGATTCAAAGAGGAACAGAAGACATGGATACGGTGAATAAACGTATGGCACGTTCCTATGAGGAAGCAGTTTATATGAAGGACTACGATTATATTGTAATGAATGACCAGCTGGAAGATTGCGTTGAGCAGGTTCATTCCATTGTGATAAATGAAAAATCCAGAACAAAAAGAAATGAAGCATTTATTCAAAAAATGAACCGTGAGTTACAGGTATTTTCGAAAGGAGAAAAATAACATGTTGCATCCATCTTATACAGACTTAATGGCAGTTGTAAATAGCGAGGTTGAACCGGGAGAACAGAAAGTCGTAAATTCCAGATATTCTATTGTACTGGCAACTTCCAAGAGAGCGAGACAGATTATTGACGGCAGCGAACCGTTGGTTAAATCAAAATGTACAAAGCCTTTATCCACAGCAATAGAAGAGGTATACCAAGGAAAAGTCAAAATTGTTGGAGATGACGAAGAAGAATAGTAAGAATAATTTAAGGGCCATGAGAAACCCGCAAAGCGTGTTTCTTGTGGTTTTCTAATAAAAAGGACGAATGGAGCTGTCATGATGGAAAACGATGAATTAAGAAATGAGACCAATACATATACAGAAACGACAGATGGCTTAGAAAATGAAAATAAAGAAATAAATGAAAATATAGAAATAAATGAAAAAAACGATAAAAAGGGCTTTTTTAAAGAATTGCTTCTGGATATTTTAATTCTTGCAGTCTGTGTTTTAGTGATTCCCAGATTTGTAATTCAAAGAACCATAGTAAGCGGATCCTCTATGGAGTCAACCTTACATGATAAAGACAATTTACTGGTAGAAAAGGTATCTTATCTGGTGGGAAAGCCGGATCGATTTGACGTTGTTGTATTTTATCCTTATGGAAAAGAAGTAAATGAATATTATGTAAAGCGAGTGATTGGACTTCCGGGCGAGACCATACAGATTATTGGTGAGACCATTTATATCGATGGAAAAATATTGAAAGAGGACTATGGAAAAGATCCCATTACCTTCCAGGGAATAGCAGGAGAGCCTTTAACCTTAGGGAACAATCAATATTTCTTAATGGGAGACAATCGGGAAATCAGTTATGACAGTCGTTATGAAGAAGTGGGACCGGTAGAAGAAGATTTAATTGTTGGCCGAGCCTTAGTTCGAATTTGGCCATTCGATTCTTTTGGAGATTTTGAAGAAAAAAAGTAAATTTTTCTATAGAGGATAATGGGGAGAATTACAAGAAAAAGGAGAGAAGGGTATGATAGGCAATTTGAGTTATGCAGTTGGAAGAACCTATATGAGCATTGAGAAAGTAACCAGAACAGTAGAAGCACCAAAAACTCTGTCCGAGACATCCAACGGTAAATTTACAGATGTCTTAGATCGGGCATCGGCAAAAGAATATAGCGATACAGACTTAGATGGTATTTTCAAGAAAGCTTCGGACACCTATGATGTTCCGTTGGAATTGTTAAAATCGGTAGCTAAGGCGGAATCAAATTTTGACACCACCTGTGTATCAAAAAGTGGGGCAAGGGGAATTATGCAGCTTATGCCGGAGACGGCAAAGGGCCTGGGGGTGACGGACTCTTTTGATGCAGATCAAAACATTATGGGCGGCGCTAAGTACCTTTCCAAGAAATTGGAAGAGTATGATGGAGACGTAGAACTGGCTCTGGCGGCATATAATGCAGGAAGCGGCAGTGTAAATAAGTATGGTGGAATACCTCCTTTTACAGAAACACAGAACTATGTAAAAAAAATTAAGGGATATTTAAATGAAGAATAAAAGGAGAAGGGAAGAATGGCAAAATTGTATTTTCGCCATGGAGCAATGGGCAGTTCTAAAACAGCCAATGCGCTCATGGTTCATTATAATTATTATGAACGTGGAAAAGAGGCTCTCCTGGTAAAACCAAAACTTGAGAATCGTGACGGGGAAGTGGTGATACGATCCAGAGCCGGATTAGAACAATCTTGTGAGTTTATGGAAAAACTCCAGAGCATGGATAATAAAACCATTCAAAGCTATGCCTGTATCATTGTAGATGAGGCACAGTTTTTAAAAAAAGAGCAGGTTCGCTTTTTAGTACATATTGTAGATGATTTAGGAATTCCAGTTATTTGCTATGGTCTTAGAACGGATTTTCGACATGAACTATTTGAGGGCTCCATGTGGCT
>JAVXEO010000055.1:9212-15195 GCA_036658435.1 Acetivibrio sp. | reverse complement strand
CTTATTGACAGTATCAATATATTGACTCCGGGAGTATGTATCGAGCTTACAAATGGAGAAAAGGGTTTGGTATTAAATGAAAATAGGAGCAATGTCCTAAGGCCTATGGTTCTTTGCTTTTGCGATAATCAGATTTTAGATCTTTATTATGACAGTGTTTTTAAAGAAGTACAGATTAAAGATATTATGAAAAGCATGGATAATCGGTTTATAATGAATCGTGATTTTCTTGAAAAATAAAAACTTAATTGTGCAATAAGGACATAAATAATCAAAAAACCCTTGACATTTCGGATATTTTGTATATAATTAGGATGAATGTAAGTTTACATTTGGATTTATATAGGTTCATAATTGGATGAATGTCTCTACCAACTACCGTAAATAGTTGCCTATAAATCCCCAGAAACTAGGGGCTTTATAGGCATTTTTTAGGTAGTTTTTTGCTTTTGCACCGATGTTTTTGTGAAACATAAAAAGGAGGAGATAGGATGAAAGGTTTTGTATTAAAGGGTAGTATCTGTTACAGCAAAGACAAAAACAATATGGAGATATTGGAAAACGCATACTTAGTTTGCGAAGAAGGAAAGTCAAAAGGGGTTTACAAGGTACTTCCGGAAAAATTTAGAGATTTGAAAATAACAGATTGCACTGGGAAAATTATAATTCCCGGATTGTCAGATTTACATGTTCACGCACCACAGTACGCATTTCGTGGCCTGGGAATGGATTTGGAACTGCTGGACTGGCTGAATACCCATACGTTTCCGGAAGAGTCTAAATATAAGGACTTGGCTTATGCAAAACGTGCATATGAGATTTTTAGCAACGATTTAAAGAAAGGTGCAACAACGAGAGCCTGCATTTTTGCAACCCTACATGTGGATGCAACTTTGGAGTTGATGAACCTTTTGGAAAAAACGGGATTGAAAACCATGGTTGGTAAGGTAAACATGGATCGAAATTCACCGGAATACTTATGTGAAGCAAGTGCACAGGCTTCTGCCGATGCAACCTGTGAATGGATTGATAAGACGATTGGGACTTATGAAAATACGCAACCGATTTTAACTCCAAGATTTATTCCAACCTGCTCGGATGAATTAATGAAGAAATTAAGTGAAATTCAGAGAAAATATGATTTGCCAATGCAATCTCATTTATCAGAAAACCAAGGAGAAATTGCATGGGTGAAAGAACTTTGCCCAACGGCAGAATTTTATGGAGATGCTTACGACCAGTTTGACTTGTTCGGAAGAGATTGCAAGACAATTATGGCACATTGTGTATCTTCTACAGAAGAAGAAATAAATAGAATGAAAGAAAATGGAGTATTTATTGCACATTGTCCACAGTCCAACACAAACCTGTCTTCCGGTGTTGCTCCCGTTCGTACGTATCTAAATCGCGATATGAATGTTGGGCTTGGTTCCGACGTTGCAGGAGGTTCTTCTTTATCGATTCTAAGAGCTATGGCAGATGCAATCCAGGCATCCAAACTTCGCTGGAGACTTTTGGATGACAGCCAGGCACCGGTTACGTTTGAAGAAGCCTTTTTCTTAGGCACGAAGGGTGGCGGCGCCTATTTTGGAAAAGTAGGAAGCTTTGAAGAAGATTATGAATTTGATGCCGTTGTTTTAGATGACAATAATTTATTACACCCTCAGGAATTAAATGTAAAAGAAAGACTAGAAAGAATGATTTATCTGTCGGATGAAAGAAATGTAGTAGGAAAATACGTAGCCGGACGAAAAATATTTTAAAAATATTACAAAAAAATTAATATAACCTAAAAATTTGTTATTACTAATTGACAGAAATGCAAATGCCATATATAATCTAACTATAGATAAGCGATATAAAAAACGTATTATTTATAGAAAACTTATATAAGTTCATAATATGGTTGAACGTCTCTACCAGCTACCTTAAATAGTTGCGCTATAAGTTTCCTAGACTTTTAAAGAGAATAGGAAACTTATAGTGTTTTAGGTAGCTGTTTTTTTATGTAATAGGAAAGTGCTCCTATTACATAAAAACGATTCATGAGGACTGCACTGGGGCGGAGAATCCTGTAAACAGGAGGTTTTCTCCATGTATTTACCATAATATGCAAATATAAGAAGAATACCTAATACTTTTCAAGAAAGGGTTGTGAAGAATGATAGTAGGAAAAAGTGTTCCACGCGTGGATGCCGTGGACAAAATCACAGGACGAGCAAAGTACACAGACGATTTATGTGATAAAAGTGCATTAATCGCAAAAATTTATCACTCAACCATTGGAAATGGAGTAGTAAAGTCCATTGATAAGAGTGAAGCGGAGAAAATTCCGGGAGTTGTAAAGGTAGTTACCTGCTTTGATTTAAAAGAAAAAAATTATTTTCCAACAGCAGGTCATCCATGGTCAACAGACCCACATCATCAAGATGTGGCAGACCGCTTGGTACTTACGGACCGGGTTCGTTTTTATGGGGATGATGTTGCTGCGGTTGTAGCACAGGATGAAGTAGCTGCTGCTCAGGCAATTAGGGCACTTAAAGTAGAATACGAAGAATATCCGGTTGTATTAGATGCACAGGAAGCTATGAAAGATGGTGCACCACAGCTTCATGAGAATTATCCAAACAATATATTGGCACATACGGATAGCAGAATAGGAAATTATCAAGAAGCAATCAAAGAAGAAGGACTTACAAAAGTAGAAGGATGGTATGAAACACCAACCGTTCAACATTGCCATATTGAGAACTTTATCTGCTATGCTTATGAAGAAGCAGGCAGAATGAACGTGGTAACTTCTACACAGATTCCTCATATTGTCCGTCGAATTGTGGGTCAGGCTCTTGGTATAGAGTGGGGAAAAGTCCGCATCGTAAAACCATATATTGGTGGTGGGTTTGGAAATAAACAGGATGCTTTGTATGAACCATTATGTGCTTACCTTTGTACACAGGTGGGTGGACGTCTGGTTAAAATGGATATTTCCAGAGAAGAAACTTTTTCTTCAAACCGTGTGCGTCATGCTATGCGTTTTCACATTATATCTTATGTGCGTCCGGATGGAACGTATGCAGCCCGTAAATTAGAGATTTTCTCTAACCAGGGTGGATATGCATCTCATGGACATAGTATTGCCGGTAAAGCCATGGGATCCTTCCCACAGTTATACCCTTGTGATAACATAGAATGCGATGCCTATACCGTGTTTACAAACCGTGGGGTAGCTGGAGCTATGCGTGGTTATGGAATGCCTCAGGTAACCTTTGCAGTGGAAAGCCATACGGATGATGTATGTAAGAAAATGGGATTTGAACCCATTGCGTTTAGACGGAAGAATTTAATGCCGGTAGGATTTGTAGATGGATTTTCAAAGAATGAACTTCATAATGATACCTTTAATCAATGTATGGATAAAGGCATGAAATATATGGATTATGAAAGAAAAGTGAAAGAATATGCAAACCAGACAGGAAATATCCGAAAGGGAATTGGTATGTCTGTATTTTGGTACAATACAGCGGTTTGGCCAATTTCACTGGAGTCTTCTTCCTGCCGTATGATATTAAATCAGGATGGTTCGGTACAGATTCAGTTAGGTGAAACGGAAATTGGACAGGGAGCGGATACCGCCTATGCACAGATGACAGCGGATGCCCTTGGGATTCCTTTTGAAAATGTACATACGGTTAGCAGCCAGGATACCGATATAACGCCATTTGGTACCGGTGCGTATGCTTCCAGACAGACTTACGCCGCTGGTTTTGCAATCCGTCAGACTGCCATGCAGATGAAAGAAAGAATATTAAAATATGCATATGAACTTACCCGTATGCCATCTTTTGATTTAGATATTATAAATGGAAATATTGTTCGTACAACCGATGGAAGAGTTTTGATGACGCTGGGAGAATTAGCTACCACAGCATTATACAGCTTAGAGCATAGTGAACATATTACATCAGAGAGTACCTACCAGATTAAATCCAATGCCTATTCCTTTGGATGCTGTTTTGCAGAAGTGGAAGTAGATATTGAACTTTGTAAGGTACAGCTTCTGGATATTATTAATGTACACGATTGCGGAACTTTAATTAACCCAGCCCTTGCAGAAGCTCAGGTTCATGGTGGTATGAGTATGGGTATAGGCTTTGGCTTGTCTGAAATCTTACTTTATGATTCAAAGACAGCAAAACCATTAAACAATAACTTATTGGATTATAAACTTTCAACTTTTATGGATCATCCGCATCTGGAAGCTCAATTTGTTGAAAATCCAGAACCAACCAGTGCGTTTGGAACGAAAGCGTTAGGAGAACCACCGGCTTGCCCTGTAGCATCTGCAATTCGTAATGCCGTTTTACAGGCTACCGGAGTTTCCATTAACGAAGCACCATTAAGACCACATGTTCTTTTTGAACGTTTCAAAGAAGAAGGACTTATTTAAGGAGGATGTTAAGCAATGTATGATATAAAAGCACTATATGAAGCGGAAAGCGTACAACATGCAACAGAATTGCTGCTGGCCCATCCGGATGCAGATGTAATTGCCGGAGGAAGTGATGTATTAGTTCAGATAAGAGAAGGACGGCGTGCAGGAAAAGAGCTGGTAAGTATTTATGGATTGAATGAACTGCGTGGTGTTACGATGGAAGAAGATGGAACCATCCGTATTGGTTCTTTGACCAGTTTTTCCCATATTACAAGCGATCCCATTATAAAAGAACACATAAATGTTCTGGGAGAAGCGGTTGATATGGTAGGAGGACCTCAGGTTCGTAACATTGGAACCATTGGCGGAAATACCTGTAATGGGGTAACCAGTGCAGACTCCGCATCTACACTCCATGCATGGGATGCCATTATAGAAATTTCAGGACCAGAGGGTATTCGTCAGGTTCCGATTAAAGAATTCTATATTAAAGCAGGAAAAGTTGACTTACGTCAGGGAGAGATTCAGACAGCCATCTTAATTCGCAAAGAATCTTATGAAGGATATAAAGGACATTATACAAAGTATGCAATGCGTAATGCCATGGATATTGCAACGACAGGATGCTCTGTAAATGTAAAATTATCAGAAGATAAAAAAACCATTGTGGATGCTCGTATTGCTTATGGGGTAGCAGGACCGGTTCCTATGAGAACACCAACGGCAGAAGCCCTTGTAAAAGACCAGCCGATTTCAAAAGAAATTTGTAAGAAATTTGGAGAAGCCGTTTTGGAAGATATTAATCCTCGTGACAGCTGGCGTGCCAGCAAGGCATTCCGCTGCCACATAGGAGAAGTAATGGCAGAACGTGGATTAGAAAAAGCAATTGTAAGAGCAGGAGGTGAGATCTAATGGCAGAAAAACAATATAAACTAGTAACTTGTACCATTAATGGAACAAAAAGAGAAACTATGGTTGACGTCAGAGCGTCTCTTACCGACATGCTTCGTAATGATTACCGACTGACCAGTGTGAAAAAAGGTTGTGAAGTTGGGGAGTGTGGCGCCTGTACCGTATTGATTGATGGAGAAGCGTTTAATTCCTGTATTTATCTGGCAGCATGGGCAGAGGGAAAACGCATTACAACGGTAGAAGGCTTATTGGGACCAAATGGAGAATTGTCTGATATTCAGCAGGCATTTGTTGAAGAATCTGCGGTACAATGTGGATTTTGTTCTCCCGGATTTATTATGACCGCATTAGAGATTTTAGATAGCGGAAGAGAATACAGTGATGCAGAACTAAGAAAACTTCTTTCCGGACATCTTTGCCGCTGCACAGGATATGAGAATATCTTTAAAGCAGTGAAAAAGACAATGTATAAACGGCTTGGAAAAGAATATAAAGAAAAGTAAAAGAACGGCCTGACAATCGTATAAAATAAGAACAATAAAAGAGTCGGTTTTCACAGAGAAAGCGGACTCTTTTATTGTTAAAATATAAACTTAGATTGAAATAGTTGGAAAAGAATGATACCTTTCTATATAGAAG
>JAVXEO010000055.1:0-9112 GCA_036658435.1 Acetivibrio sp. | reverse complement strand
GAAGAAAGAATTGGAGGAAAGAAAAATGGCTACCTATTATTATTTACCCACGCGTAACGTATTTGGTGAGGGTGCTGTCAATGAAGCAGGAATTTTAATGAAAAGTTTAAGGGCAAAAAAAACCCTGATTGTTACAGATAGAAGTATGATAGAACTAGGAATTGTGGAACGTGTAGAACAAATCTTCGAAAAAGAGGGTCTTAAAACTTCCGTATTTTCCGGAGTAAATGTCAGTCTTTCTGACATTACAGTAAATGAGGGAGTAAAGGCATATGAGCAGTATAAATGTGACTCTATTTTATCTCTGGGAGGAGGAACCTGCCATGACTGCGGAAAGGGAATCGGATTATTGATTACAAATGGGGGAAAAATTCAGGATTACGAAGGAGTGGACAAATCAAAGTATACCATGCTTCCTCTTATGGCAATTAATACAACCGCCGGAACGGCATCGGAAATCACTCGATTCTGCACGATTATGGATACGGTGCGGAATGTTAAAATGACCATTATTGATTGGAGAATCACGCCACAGATTGCAATTAATGATCCGGAACTGATGAGGGGAATGTCGCCTGAACTTACAGCCGCAACGGGAATGGCAGCTTTAACCAATGCGATGGAAGCTTATGTATCAACGGATGCCAATCCTCTTACGGATTCGGCTGCCTTAATGGCCATTTCAATGATCGCCCGGTATCTTCCAAAAGCCGTGGCAAATGGGGACTATATGAAAGCCAGAAATCAGATGGCCTATGCCCAATATTTAGCCGGAATCGCATTTAATAATGCATCCTTGGGGTATGTACACGCAATGGCCAACCAATTAGGAGGTGCTTATGGCTTACCTCATGGCATTTGCAATGCAATTTTATTACCTTATGTGGAGGAATTTAACCTCATTGGAAACATAAACCGCTTCCGCAATATTGCAGAGGCAATGGGAGAACGCGTAGAGGGATTATCAACACTGGAAGGGGCCTACAAAAGCATTGAGTTTATAAAAACATTGTCAAGACAAATTGAGATACCATCAACCTTAAAGGAACTGGGAGTGAACCCACAGGATTTTGAAAGAATGGCAGAGGGAACCTTATTGGATTCTTATGGAAATACAAATCCCAGAAAAGCTACAAAAGAGCAGTTGATTGAAATTTTTGAAAAAGCCTATGGAAAAGAAGGAACCCAGCCAATGTAACCTCCTACAACGTAAGAAAAAATTAAGTTCCCTTTACCTAAAAGATATGTTATAATTTTTACGTTAATCTTTTTTTAATAATGATTGAGGTGATAAAATTTATGTGGAACATAGAATTACTGGGAACGGATGTATACCATATTGTGGCATGCTTTATTATATACAGCGTATTAGGCTGGCTTTTAGAGTCTACATATATGTCTATTTGCAATCGTAAATTTACCAATCGTGGATTTGCATTTAGTCCCTTTTGTCCAATTTATGGTTTTGGAGCGGTTACCGGATATTTATTACTACATCCCTTCGCGGATAATGTAGTCAAACTTTATTTACTTGGTGCCGTATCGGCAACTATTTTTGAATTTTTAGTTGGAAAGCTAATGATTGGCTTATTTGGAGAATTATGGTGGGATTACAATGACAAACCTTTCAACTATAAAGGAATTATTTGTGCGGAAAGTACGGTAGCCTGGGGATTTTATGCAGTGGGTATTATTGTCTTCTTAAATAATCATGTAGTACAGTTCATTGACCGCTACAATGTAGGAAGTGGAATCATGCTTTGCCGTTTCATTTTAGTTGTTTTCTTAATTGACTTTTCCTATCATTTTATTCAGGCGATGGGAATAAATCTGGGGAAATATCGTGAAAAGATACATCAAAAGTATGATTCCTTTAAAGCTAGATGGTATTAAACACTATACTCTGGTTGTCCATGCGGAACAGTCCCAGATGTCAGTTGCAAGGTCTTCATAGAATGCAGGTTCATGGCAAACCATGAGTACACTTCCTTTGTAAACTTGCAATGCACGCTTTAATTCTTCTTTGGCAAGGGCATCCAGATGGTTTGTAGGTTCATCTAAGAGCAGAATATTGGTTTCACGATTGATAAGCTTACAAAGCCGCACTTTTGCCTGTTCTCCTCCACTTAGTACTTTAACGAGACTCTCTATATGATTGGTAGTCAATCCACACTTAGCAAGAGCAGACCGTATTTCATATTGAGTATAGGATGGAAATTCTTTCCAAAGCTCTTCAATACAGGTTTGATTCCCGTTGGAGGACATTTCCTGTTCAAAATAACCAATACTTAAATAATCTCCAAGAAAAACGGAACCGCTAAGGGGTTGAATTAAGCCAAGGATACTCTTTAACAAGGTGGTTTTACCAATACCATTTGCACCGGTTAAAACAATCTTTTGCCCACGTTCCATTTCCAGATTCAGAATAGAAGAAAGTGGCTCTTCATAACCGATGATAAGGTCGCTGGTTTGGAAAATGTAGCGGCCGGGGGTTCTCGCTTCTTTAAAACGAAATTCCGGTTTAGGCTTTTCGGAAGCCAGTGCAATCACATCCATTTTATCCAATTTCTTTTGTCGCGACATTGCCATGTTACGAGTGGCAACACGAGCCTTATTCCGGGCAACAAAATCTTTCAAATCCGAAATCTCTTTTTGTTGTTTGCTGTAAGCAGCCTCCAACTGTGATTTTTTCATTTCATAAACTTCCTGGAACTTAGTATAATCGCCAACGTAGCGATTAAGGTCCTGATTATCCATGTGATAAATCAAATTAATAACTTGATTTAAAAAGGGGATGTCATGTGAAATTAAGATAAAAGCATTTTCGTAATCAAGGAGATAACGTTTCAACCATTCAATATGTTCTAAATCCAGGTAGTTAGTAGGCTCATCTAAGAGTAAAATATCAGGCTTTTCAAGAAGAAGCTTTCCTAACAAAACCTTAGTCCGCTGTCCGCCACTTAAATCAGTAACATCCCGGTCCAGACCGATTTCAGTAAGTCCCAGGGCACGACCAACTTCTTCTATTTTTGAATCAATAATATAAAAATCATGCATGGTAAGCAAGTCCTGGATGGTTCCAAGCTCTTCCATTGCTTTTTCCATTTCTTCCTCACTAAGATCACCTAGATTGTCGCAGAGCTCATTCATACGATTTTCCATATCATATAAAAAGTCAAAGGCAGAACCGAGAATAGAACGAACGGACATTCCTTTTTCCAACGTGGTATGCTGGTCTAAATAGCCAACACGGACATTTTTAGACCATTCCACCTTTCCCTCATCCGGCATAAGCTTTCCTGTAATAATATTCATAAAAGTGGATTTTCCTTCTCCGTTTGCACCGATTAATCCAATGTGCTCTCCTTTTAATAAGCGAAAAGACACGTTGTTAAAAATGGCACGGTCACCAAATCCATGGGATAAATTTTCTACATTTAAAATACTCATAATCATAATACCTTTCTAAAGTTTGGTAATTTGTGATTTTCAGGCACAAAACTAGTTCATTATAGCATAGAAGAAATAGAAACGTCCAGTATAAAAAACAATATATTAACGGAATTAATAAAACTAAGTAGATAATTTAATACAAGGAATAAGAACCCTTTTGTTGTCAAAGATAAGAACAAATGATACAATTTACAAGAAGAAAGAATTGCGGTCAAACCGCAGTCATGGAGGCGGAAAATGAAAATATTCTCTTTAGAACAAGAATTAAAAGAAAATACATATCCCGGAAGAGGGATTGTGATTGGCAAATCAAAGAACGGAAGATATGCAGTTTGTGCTTATTTTATTATGGGAAGAAGTGAAAATAGCCGAAATCGAATTTTTGTAGAAGAAGGAGAGGGAATTCGTACCCAGGCCTTTGATACATCTAAATTGGTGGACCCAAGTTTGATTATATACACACCGGTTCGTGTTTTAGGAAATAAAATTATTGTAACCAATGGAGACCAGACGGATACCATTTATGAAGGAATGGATAAACAGCAGACGTTTGAACAAAGCTTACGCAGCAGAGAATTTGAACCGGATGCGCCTAATTATACACCAAGAATTTCAGGAATTTTACATATGGAAGAAAAAAATTTCAACTATGGAATGTCCATTTTAAAAAGCAGCAATGGAAACCCGGAAGCTTGTAACCGTTATACCTTTGCCTATTCCAATCCGGTAAATGGAGAGGGACATTTTATTCATACCTACCAAGGGGATGGAACTCCCCTTCCAAGTTTTGAAGGAGAACCAAAGCCGATCCATATTCCCAATGACATCGAATTTTTTACAAGGCATTTATGGGAAAGCTTAAATTATGAAAATAAGGTGTCGTTATTTGTCCGCTATATAGATATAGAAGAAAAAACACAGGAAAGTCGTATTGTAAATAAAAACCAATAAAGTTTGGAGGATAAAAAAATGAAGGAACTGGAATTAAAATATGGATGCAATCCCAATCAAAAGCCCTCAAGAATATATATGGAAGAAGGAGAACTACCCATTCGGGTTTTAAATGGAAAACCCGGTTATATTAATTTTTTGGATGCCTTTAATGGATGGCAGCTGGTTTGTGAATTAAAAAGAGCAACCGGACTTTCTGCAGCAACTTCTTTCAAACATGTATCTCCTGCAGGAGCAGCGGTAGGACTTCCCTTAAATGAAATAGAACGAAAGATTTACTGGGTGGATGATTTGGGAGAATTAAGTCCTTTGGCAAGTGCTTATGCCAGAGCCAGAGGGGCAGACAGAATGTCTTCTTTTGGAGATTTTATAGCCTTGTCGGATATCTGTGATGTTTCCACTGCCAGATTGATTAAGAGAGAAGTGTCCGATGGAGTGATTGCACCGGGATATGAACCGGAGGCTCTTGAAATTTTAAAGGCAAAGAAAAAAGGAAATTATAATGTAGTTGAAATAGACCCAGAGTATAAGGCAGCTTCCCTTGAAAGAAAAGAAGTATTTGGAATCACATTTGAACAGGGAAGAAATGAGCTTGTGATTGATGAAAGCTTTTTTGAAAATATTGTAACCAAAGAAACCGAATTGCCAAAGGCTGCAAAGATTGATCTTGCCATTGCGATGATAACCTTAAAATATACCCAGTCCAATTCCGTCTGCTTTGCAAAAGATGGACAGGCTATTGGAATTGGAGCAGGACAACAATCCAGAATTCATTGTACACGCCTTGCAGGTTCTAAAGCGGATAACTGGTTTCTACGCCAGTCCCCTAAAGTTTTGAATCTTTCTTTTAAGGAAGGAATAGGACGAGCAGACCGGGATAATGCAATTGATTTATATATAGGAGAAGATGATAAGGACGTCCTTTCTCCGGAGGTATGGAAAAATATATTTGCAGAAAAACCGGAAGCTTTTTCAAAAGAAGAAAAACAGGAATGGCTTAAAAAACTTTCTGGAGTTTCTTTGGGATCGGATGCTTTTTTCCCTTTTGGCGATAATATAGAGCGGGCACATAAAAGTGGAGTAGACTATGTTGCACAACCGGGGGGCTCCATTCGGGACGATAATGTAATTGAAGTTTGTAATAAATATGGTATGGTGATGAGTTTTACCGGACTACGTCTGTTTCATCATTGATGGTAAGGAAAGACAGGGTATTTTATGAAAATTTGTTTTAATGATATGATTTATGGATTTTCTTATGGATTAGATAGTGTAGAACACGAATTAATTGGAGTAAGTACACGTCATTCAGAGAGAGTCGCTTATTTTTCCATTCAGATGGGAAAATACTTTCACTTAGAAGAAGAAAAATTGTTGGATTTAGCTGCCTGTGCAGCACTTCATGATAACGCATTAACGGAATACATTGAAAATGAATATACCGAGGGCGTAGATATTCTTCAAAAGAAAGAAGAAATAAAATTAGGAAAACACTGCATTTTTGGAGAAAGAAACGTACAGAATCTTCCTTTTTTTGGAGATATAAAAGGCGCTATCTTGTATCATCATGAAAATGCAGACGGATCGGGTTCCTTTGGAAAGAAGACAGAGGAAACTCCTTTATTTGCAAGAATTATTCATTTAGCAGACCAGATAGATGCCTTATTTGATTTTAGTGTCATTGCAGAAGCAAAATTTGATAAGTTAAAGAGATATTTAAAGGAACAGGAAGGAAAACTATTTGATACACAAGTAATAGAGGCTTTTTTTCGGGAGGTTCCTTATGAAAAATTACAAACCATGGAAGATGAGGGAATGGATGTCATATTGAAAAAAGAATTACCCTTGGTGTACCGGGAGTATACAGGGGAACAATTGATACAGTTCTCTTCCTTCTATGGAAGGATTGTTGATTATAAATCAAAGTTTACGAAAAATCATTCTATGGGTCTTGCAGATAAATGTATGATTATGGCTCAATATTATGGGTATAATAAAGAAAAACAGGAGAAGCTATATTTTGCCGGTGCGGTTCATGATGTAGGTAAACTGGTTATCCCACGGGATATTTTAGAGAAACCGGATAGACTGACAAAAAATGAATATAAAATTATTCAAAGCCATGCAAGTTATACCTATGAAATCCTGAATAAAATACAGGGATTAGAAGAAATTACTTCATGGGCTTCCAATCATCATGAAAAATTAAATGGAAAAGGGTATCCTCTTCAAAAAACAGCAGATGAATTGGGACAGGAAGAAAGGCTAATGGCATGCCTGGACATTTATCAGGCACTTACAGAAAAACGCCCCTATAAAAATGAAATTCAACATAAAGAAGCTATGAAGATTTTAAACAAGATGGTGATATCCGGAGAGCTGGATTCTCAAATTGTAAAAGATATGGATGAGGTTTTTGGCGAAGAAAAGAACTATAAAAAGGAGTAAAGGATTTCTTGACGGGACATATAATATATGGTATCATACGTAGTAATGAATACTACATATTATAGTAAAGATTCTCGTAGGAGGTTGTAATATATGACATATAGAATTATTGGAGACAGTTGTACCGATTTAACAAAAGAACAAAGAGACAGCAAAGAGTTTGATTTAGTCCCTTTGACCCTTCAAATTGGGGAAACAACATTTGTAGATGATGAAAACTTCTCTCAACAGGAGTTCATTAAAAAGATGCAGGAAAGTTCGGATTGTCCAAAGTCTGCCTGTCCGGCACCGGAAAGTTATATGCAGCTGTTTCATAAAGCAGATGATATATACGTAGTCACCTTATCTTCACCTTTGAGTGGCTCTTATAACTGTGCAGAATTGGCTAAAAGTCTTTATATAGAGCAAAATGGAGAAAAGAATATTGCCGTTATTGATTCCAGATCTGCATCGGGAGGCCAGAATTTACTTGTGATGAAAATTAAGGAATTGGCAGATCAAGGTTTGCCTTTTGCCGAAGTAGTGAAAAAGGTGAACGCATTTCGTGATGAGATGTCGGTCTACTTTGTTCTGGAGTCATTGGAGAACTTACGTAAAAATGGAAGATTGTCAAATATTAAAGCACTGATTGTGAATGCGCTTAATATAAAACCAATTATGAGGGGAACCAAAGAAGGAATTATAGATAAGGTGGATCAGGCACGGGGGATTAAGAAGGCGCTGCTAAAGATGTGTGACATTATTGCAGATAGAGTGCAAGACCCTCAAGACAGAATAGCCATCATTTCTCATTGCAATAATTACGAAAGAGCACTTTTTGTAAAAGACGAGATTCAAAAAAGAGTAGTATTTAAAGAAATTATGATAGTGGGTACAGCCGGGGTCAGCACCTTGTATGCAAATGATGGAGGGATTATTGTTTGCTATTAAAAGCAGACTCTTTATCCTGGGTCTGAAAAAGTAATATAAAACATATTGACAATTTTGAATTTGAGACTTATAATTCACATATTGAGTATGATAGATTTGAGGTGGAATAATGCAAATGATACACCAAGAGAATGCAAAGGTCTTTAGGGCATTTTGTGATGAAAATCGCTTGGAAATATTAGAATTATTGCAAGGCGGAGAAAAATGTGCCTGCAAGCTGCTGGATGATTTGCATATCGGGCAGTCTACCTTATCCCATCATATGAGAATTTTATGTGAATCCGGCATTGTGCAGGCCCGCAGGGATGGAAAGTGGACCCACTATTCTATCAGCACAGAGGGAAGTCTATATGCACAGGAGCTGCTTGCTAAATTAACCAAAACAAACAGCACAGTCCATGAATGCAACTGAAGCCATCTTTGTAAGATGGCTTTTCCAAAGAAGCACATATCGACAAAATTAGTTTTATCAATTTGTATGAAGGAGGATTTGTTCTATGGAGATATTGCAAAGTGTCTGGCTGTTTTTTGGGGATCAGGTACTTGGTATGAAATGGCTTAATACGTCAATTGGTAATTTGCTCTCGACGATGGGACTGGATGTTTCCAACCGAATTGGCGGTAGCATTCAGTTCTTTCTATACGATGTGGTGAAAATCACGATGTTACTCTGCTTTTTGATTTTTATCATCTCCTACATCCAAAGCTACTTTCCCCCGGAGCGAAGCCGCAAAATTATGGGAAGATTTCATGGTATGTGGGCGAATGCCGTGGCGGCGCTTTTGGGTACCGTAACACCATTCTGCTCCTGCTCATCCATACCGCTGTTTATTGGTTTTACCAGTGCCGGTTTACCTCTGGGGGTCACTTTTTCTTTTTTGATTTCCTCTCCAATGGTAGATCTTGGCTCCCTTGTGCTGCTGATGAGCATTTTCGGTGGTAAGGTTGCCATTACCTATGTGGTGGTAGGACTTGTAATTGCGGTGGCGGGGGGTACGTTGATTGAAAAACTACACATGGAAAATTACGTTGAGGATTTCATTAAATCAGCAAGCTGCGTGGACATAGAGTCACCCAATCTCACAAAAAAAGAACGTATTATTTTTGCGAAGGATCAGGTCCTGTCTACCTTCAAAAAAGTGCTGCCCTATATTCTTGCAGGTGTGGGCATTGGCGCAGTCATTCACAACTGGATTCCCGAAAATGTAATAGTGGCTGTTTTGGGCAGCAACAATCCCTTTGGTGTTGTACTGGCAACCCTCTTGGGCGTTCCTATGTATGCCGATATTTTCGGCACGATTCCGGTTGCGGAAGCACTGCTCTTTAAGGG
>JAVXEO010000054.1:0-15245 GCA_036658435.1 Acetivibrio sp. | reverse complement strand
CGTATCTGTCATTCGTTATAACATACCGGGGGCGTTCGAATGTTTTTATAATTTATTCGCTTGCTTTACCAATGGTGCTGACTTTGCTGTTTTTGTTTTTGCGAATAACAATACCTGCAAAAATTCCAGCTCCTGCAATTGCTCCAAATAATAGGAAACGCACTGCATAAAAAAGAAACGCTGCTCCAAACATCTGATCTCCTCCTATCTTCTATGGGAAAGCTCTTTTGTAATATCTTCCCAGTCAAGCCCACATTCCGCCATTAAAACCATCATATGATACATAAAATCCGATATTTCATATTTTAGCTCTTCCATATCTGGGTTCTTGGCTGCAATTACAATTTCGGTTGCTTCTTCTCCACACTTTTTCAGTATCTTGTCGATTCCCTTGTCAAACAAATAATTGGTATAAGAACCTTCTTTGGGGTTATTTTTTCTATCCATAATAACATTATAAACATCATTAAATACCGTAAGAGGATTCCATGTATCGTACTCATGTTTTACTAAATCCGTATAAAAACAAGTACGATTTCCCGTATGACAAGCTGCACCAACTTGTTTTACCTTTGCTAGTATTGTATCACTATCACAGTCTATCATCAAGTGTTTTAGGTATTGAAAATGCCCGGAAGTATCTCCTTTGCACCAAAGTTCTTTTCGACTTCGGCTATAGTAGGTCATTTTACCGGTTTCCAAGGTCTTTTTATAGGCTTCTTCATTCATGTAAGCAACCATTAATACCTCACCCGTTTTATAGTCTTGTGCCACAACGGGAATGAGGCCTTCTTCATTCAATTTAAACTCCGAAAACTTCTCTGTACTTTCAAAAACATTCACCTTTACACCCTCTTTCAAAAGTGCACGCTTTGCTTTCATAATGTCTTTTTCTTCAAAATAGTTGGTTGCCACACCTTCCACGTTATCCAGAGTCATAAGTTCCATTAAATCATTTCGAATTAAACTGTCTCGAATAATAATGGGCATGTCGGCATTTACAATATTTTCTTTCAATTGTTCTGAAACAACAACATGCTTTAAAAGAACACCATAAATACCTATTTCCTTTAAATGTTGTGTATAGGCAAAATCCTTAAAATCTCCAATGGAATCAATTTCCATGGTAATCTTATCTTTTCCAAAGCGGTCTACGGCTTCAATTAAAACGAGATCATCTTTTAGTAATGCTTTTTTTACCACCACTTGATGTGCCCCTGTATACAATGCTTTTTTTATATCTTCAAAACGTTCCACATAGAGTCCAATGTTAAATGGAATATCGCATAATTTTGCAATTTTTTTTACCGTTTTTAAAAACTCGGTTCTTGAAGCATCATCTCTTGTATAATTATAGAGAAATAAGGCATCTGCTCCATTATTTGCATAAATTTGCGCCCTTCTAATTACGCTGGTATCTATTTCATTTTCACCATTTATATATCCTATAATTTTTTTATCGTCCATAGGTATCTGCTTCTCCTTTATTAAATATTTCAATTAAGCTTTTTATATCCATTGATCCCGGAAAAACGTCTTTTTCAATAACAACACCCCTTACATTTATTTCCTCTAGTTTTTCTAATTCCTTTAAGGACCATCGATTTCCTCTTGTAATAATATGAAGCCCCGTTTTTTCATATAATTCATGGATTTCTTCTATAAAGTTAAAGGAGGTATGGTTCTCTCTGGATGCATCTACATACGAAATATTGATTACCCCTAATTTTTTCATTTCCATTGCATGATCAATTGCTCTTACTGAACTGGCTTTTTCCCAACCATTGGTAACGATCATTCCATCAATGGTATCAATAGAAACAATAATTTTGTCTTTTCCAAAATTCGTAATAACATCTTTTATAAAAGCCGGATTTCCAACTGCTTTTGTGCCAATAATCGCTTTGCCAGCTCCTATATTTAAAAGCCGCTCTACATCCTGCATAGAACGGATTCCTCCACCTACCTGAATGGGTATATTAATTTCCTCCAAAATCTCCTTCAATGCCTGTTCATTGATTAAATGTCCCATTCTAGCTCCATCCATATCTATAACATGAAGACAGGAGGCTCCTAATAGTTCGTATTCTTTAGCAAGTATTCTTGGTGAAATCTGTTCCGATTGTAAATGGCATCTCCCATTTCTTAAAAAAATAGCCGGAAATATTAACATATGTGTACTCGTTCTCCTCTCGTTCGTATTATCTATAAGCTGCCTTTTGTAGAAAGTACTCCTTGAATCCGTGAATCAATATGAGTGGCTTCATCCAAAGCCTTACCAAAGGCTTTAAACATCCCTTCAATTATGTGATGATTATTTTCGCCTTCCAATTCTTTCATATGTAAGTTCATGCCTGCATTGTAAGAAACGGCATAAAAAAATTCTTTTACCATCTCTGTATCAAAATCTCCTACCTTAGAAGTTGTAAATTTCCCATCAAATACAAAATAGGGGCGTCCAGATAAATCAATGGAACATAATACCAAAGCTTCATCCATAGGTAAAATAAAATATCCAAATCTTTGAATTCCTCTTTTATCGGAAAGTGCCTTTTTAATTCCTTGACCCAGTACAATTCCAACATCCTCGATTGTGTGATGAGAATCTACAAAAAGATCACCTTGGCAATCCACCTTCAAATCTATAAAGGCATGTTTTGCAAAGCTATGGAGCATATGATCGAAAAAACCAATTCCTGTCTTAATTTCGGTATTGCCGCTTCCATCTAAATTTAATGTTATCTCAATTTGTGTTTCTTTTGTTTTACGGGTAATGGTGCAAATACGTTCTGCCATAGTAGTAACCCTGTCCTCCCATTTATTTTCAGAATAGCCGGCACCAAGCGATACCGGCTATTAAATCAGAATAAATTATTATAAATTGAATTTGTATTCATGGAGGTGTAATCTCCTTTTTTTGTATAAGCATTGCCATTTTTCTCTGTATTTAAAGCGGTATTGCTTAAATTCTTTAATTCCCATGCTTTGGAAGAAACCTTGTCTGCTAAAGAACCTCTTCCTTTAAACAAGGTATTCAAGGTTGTCACGTCCGCATTTTTCAGACGGTCATTATCTATGGTCAGTTTATTATTCTTGCCTACCCGGATTCCAACTTCATTTAACAGGTTACTGCTTTCCTTGGTACTGCCAATCATCCATAATGTCTTATGAAGAATGGATGATGTATCCACATCATCAGCACTGTCTAATGTGGTATTATAGGCGTCTACAAAGCTTTTTATCTTTGCTTGCGCACTTTCTTTATTGGTAAAATCAGTCTCTTTTAGTTCCTCTGCTGCTTTACGAAGCTCGGCTGCTGCTGACTTTGTCTGTGTCAGAGCCAGTTTGTTTGCTTTATCGGCTTCCGTTTCTTTTGTTTCTTCTGTATTGGTTCCTTTATTATTCTCTTTCTTATAATAAGCATTCAAAAGCTTCTTATAAGAGCCACTACGAATCATGGCATAATCTCCCAGCATAGTATTCATCCCGTTAGACTTTGAAGAACCTGAGGTTCCTAAATATCCGGAAAAGAAAGCGGAAGGGTCACCACTAATTCCAAAATTAGATGCCATACGATCACTCCTTTGATTGGTTACATCTTTTTTATAAGTATCCATACTTCTATTATACCTATCGACAGAAAACAAGCAATAGTTTAGATGAATTATTTTTCAAAACGAACCTGAATTGAATTGGCATGTGCTGTTAATTGTTCTGCATTTGCAAAGGAAATAATGTCTTTATAAATGGGTTCTAATGCTTCTTTTGAATAAGAAATAATACTGGACTTTTTAATAAAATCATCCACACTAAGAGGCGAAAAGAACTTTGCGGTACCATTGGTAGGAAGTACATGATTGGGTCCTGCAAAATAATCTCCCAGCGGTTCACATGAATATTCTCCAAGAAAGATAGCTCCTGCATTTTTAATCTTTGTCATGATTTGAAAAGGGTCCTTTGTTACAATTTCTAAATGTTCCGATGCAATTTCATTGACAGCCTCAATGGCTTCTTCCATGGAATCGGCTACTAAGATATATCCATAATTATCCAGTGATTTTTCTAAAATTTCCTTTCTTGATAGATCCGATACAAAGGAAGATACTTGTTCTGATACCTCTTTCGCTAGCTTCCTGCTTGTTGTTACTAAAATTGCAGAGGCTAATTCATCATGTTCCGCCTGTGATAGTAAATCGGCAGCAACAAATCTTGGATTTGCAGTTTCATCTGCGAGAACCAAAATTTCACTGGGACCGGCAATCGAATCAATGCTTACATGCCCATAAACCGCTTTTTTTGCTAAGGCAACAAAGATATTTCCAGGTCCCACAATCTTATGTACTTTCGGTATGCTTTCTGTTCCATAAGCCAGAGAGGCTATCGCCTGTGCTCCCCCTATTTTATATATTTCATCAACGCCGGCCTCTCTTGCAGCAACCAAGGTATTGGAATTGATTTTTCCGTTTTTATCCGGAGGTGTTGTCATAATAATTTTCTCCACACCAGCGACCTTTGCGGGAATTACATTCATAAGAACAGAAGAAGGATACACCGCTTTTCCTCCCGGAACATAAACACCTACGGTTTCAATGGCTGAGACTTTCTGACCCAGAATCGCTCCATTGGGTGTACTGTCAAACCAACTATATTGTTTTTGCTTTTTATGATAGTCTTCAATATTTTTTTTGGCTTTTCTAAGTATTTCTATAAAAGAATCTTCTGTTTTTTCATAGGCTTCTTCTATTTCTTTTTCTGTAACCAAAACATTTTCTTTTGTAATGATGGCACCATCAAACTTCTCCGTATAGGAAAATGCCCCAAGGTCTCCTTTTTCCCGAACGTTTTTTAATATGTCTCCAACAATAGCTTCATATTCCTGATACTGATTTGGACTTCTTTTTAACAGGTTTTCTAATATATTTCTTTTTGTTTCTTGTGTTAACTTTATAATACGCATATATACGATTCCCCCTATGCTAAAATACCCTTTAATTTTTTTATTAAATCGGCAATTCTTTCATGTTCCATCTTCATACTTACTTGATTTACTACCATTCTTGCAGATAGCGGACAAATTTCCTCATGTATCACCAATCCGTTTTCCCGAAGCGTAGAACCGGTTTCCACAATGTCCACAATCACCTCAGAAAGTCCTACAATAGGTGCTAGTTCAATAGAACCATTTAATTTGATAATTTCTACGGTCTGGTGCTTTTTATTATAAAAATAATCCTTGGCTATGTTTGGATATTTTGTTGCAACACGAATCATTTCTCCACCGCTTAAATATTTTTTAGCTTCCGGAGGCCCCGCTACACACATACGGCATTTTCCAAGGCCTAAATCCACTACTTCAAAAAGCTTTCTGCCTTCTTCCATAATGGTATCTTTTCCTACAACACCCAAATCTGCAGCGCCATACTCAACATATGTTGGAACATCCGAGGCTTTGGCAAGAAAAAATTTAAGTTTTAATTCTTCATTTAAGAAAATTAATTTACGAGAATCCTTATCTTTCATTTCTTCACAGGTAATTCCAATCTGCTCCAGTATCCCTAACGTTTGTTTTGCAATTCTGCCTTTTGCCAATGCAAATGTTAAATATCTCATACCTCTATAATCCTCCCAATTCCTGCTTTATCAGCAAAGCTTTGGTATTCTTTTAAAGAAATTCCATCCTGTTTGATTATCAAAGTTATCTTTTCTCCTGCCTGTCTCCGCTCTTTTGCTTTTTGAATGGCAAGCGTTCGTGTTTCCTTTGTATAAAGAATTAATGTTCCAGCAAGTTCTCTGGATTTTTGAAGTTTTTGTCTGGATAATGCCAACATTAACTGATCCACCACAATTGCAAAACCAACTGCAGGCGCCTCTTTTCCGAATTGCCCAACTAAATTATCATAACGTCCTCCCTGTGCGACCGGCTCTCCGGTAGCATAGGTATAGGCCTTCATAATAATTCCCGTATAATAATTATATTTACTTAACATTCCTAAATCAATGGTAATATAGTCAAGCATTCCATAGTCATCCATAATGGAAACAATTTCTTCCAGTCGTTCCAGAGCCTTTAGAGCCTTTTTATTCTGCGTCATCTTTTTGGCGTAAATCAAATACTCCATATTTCCAAAAAGTTCTGGAAGCTTTAATAGAAGTTCTTTTAAATTTTCGTTTAACTCTTTTTTTCCAAGAAGTGCCTCAATTCCAAATAAATTTTTACTTTCCATAAGACTTTTTATTTGCATGACTTCTTCTTCTTTAAAGTCCCCTTCTTCCATTAATCCATTAAAAAAATCAGCATGTCCAACCTCTACCTGAAATTCCTTTAATCCGGCTTTTAAAAGGCATTCCACAGTAAGAGCTAGTATTTCACTGTCTCCTTCTACCGAAGCATCATTCATTAATTCCGCTCCTACTTGGGTTACTTCATTTAACTTGCCTTGATGACTGCCATTATTAATAAAGGTGTTTCCGGTATATAATAAGCGAAGTGGAAACGGATCTTCTTTAAAATACTTTGCAGCACAACGTGCAATCGAGGGTGTCATATCCGGTCTTAGAACTAAGGTATTTCCTTCGCGATCAATAAACTTATACATTTCTTTGGACGCAATGGTTCCTCTTTCTTCACTAAAAATATCAAAAAATTCAAAGCTCGGAGTTTCAATGCTTTGATATCCATAGCGGCTTAATGCCGTTTTTAAATCTTCCTGTAATTGTATTTTTCGCTCACATTCTCCATTATAAATATCTCTTACGCCTTCGGGTGTATGTAATAGCTTATATTGTTCCATCATTATATCAGCTCCTGTCTGTTCTCTTATCCTATGCTGAACTCCCAATTATTTATCACGTTAAAGTTTCATCATGGTAGTTGTTTATCACATAAAACTGTTAACATTATAACCAATTGCTATTTCAATGTCAATCACGAGTTTTCAAATCCTGGTTAATCATTTCTAAATAATGAACAAAAACACCATTATTGGTTGATATTTGAAAGTGGGGATCCAAATCTTCAAAATGAAAACTTTTTTTCCCTCCCTGGAGGGAACGATTCCAGTATTCCATCATTTTTTCATAGGTCAAATAATAGAATATGTCCCTTTTTTTAAAATAAAGTAAAATGAAAGCAATTCCCTGCTGATGTTCAAACTCTGTCATAAACTCCACTTGATGTTCATGGAGGTTTTGAAGAGGGAAACTATCCGTAGCACATTCCTTTGCATCAAAGCAAACCGGAATTCCCTGTACCACTCCAATGTAATCCACCGTGCTCTTTTGATCAAAATACGCAAGTGTTATCTGTCTTGTGTCCGGATCAATTCGAATGGGTTTTATGGGGGTTGGAACCTTTTGAATTAATGCCAGCTTATTTGCACGATATTTTTCATTGGTAAAATTAATCAGCTCTTCAAGAGTGGATCCTCTTAAACCTCTGGAATTCCATGATGGCATAATTTTTCTCCTCCCTCAAATAATGTTAGAAGAATGGTTTCAAAATAATCAGGAAGTGGTGCTGTAATGGTTTTCTCAGAAAGTTCTTCCCATCCATTTTCATTATCCAGTTTTGGAAATGTCAATTGAGCTGCATGAAGAAGCTGATGTTTTAGTTTGAATTTTTTTCGGAAATATTTATTAGTAAGTACATCCCCATATTTACCATCTCCAATAATTGGATGTCCAATGCTCTGAAGGTGTGCACGTATTTGATGGGATTTACCGGTAATTAATTTAACTTTTAATAAGGTGAACTCTCCATTTCGCAAAATTGGCTCATATTGTGTTTTTATATAATCCCCATTTTCTATGGGTTCTTTATGAATACTGACACGATTGTGATTATGATTTTTATATAAATAGCCTTCTATCCCTTCCTTTTTTAAAAGATCTCCTTTTACAATGCAGTAATAAAATTTGTCCAAATCCCGTTCCTTAAATAATTTACCCATGGTCTGCAAACCTTCCATCGTTTTACCCGCAACAATGATACCACTTGTATTACGGTCAAGACGGTTACAGATACCTGGGTGAAATCCTTTATATTCTTCTTTTGTGAGCGCACCACTTTGAAGTAAATATTCCATAATGTGTTCCACAAGGGAAACGTCCTCTTTCTTTGCCTTTTGAGATAGCATGCCTGCTGGTTTATTAATCACAAGAATATGCTTATTTTCAAACAAAACAGAAAGAATCCTTCTCTCTATTTCCGGAATAATTTCTTCTTCCTGCTCAAACTCCGATTTGCTAAATTTCTCAAGTGTCTCCTCTGTAAAAAATATTTTAATCTGATCGCCTTTCAAAAGTTTTTCAAAGCCTTCTGCCTTTTTTTCATTTAATGTAATATTTTTCTTTCGCAGCATTTTATAGAGAAAACTTTTTGTTGCCTGATTTAAATATTTGCCTAAAAATTTGTCTAAACGTTGTCCGGCTTCTTTTTCGCCTATAATAATTTCCCGCATTTTTTTATTTTCCTAAGCATACTTTATTCTCTTCACCTACACAATCAGTGAATAAATATAAGCAAGTACCCTTTCTTCTTCCTCTTTATTCATTTCTTTTTCCGGTATTTCATGCAATATTTTAAAAAAAGATGTTTCACGATCCATAATTTTCACGGTATAGCTTCCAGCCCAGTTGCGTATTCCTTTTGTAAGGTAATCCTGAACCTCTTTTACACCGGTTCCTTCTCTTCCAAGTAAACCATATACACAACCGTTTCCTACATAAAGGAAATGCAGGTTCATAGCCCTTTCCTTAGAGGTAATCACTAAATCAGACAGAAGTTTCTGTTTTCCCTGTAATGTTTTTACTGTTTCCTGATATAATTCCTTGTTGGGAGTGTGGTAGGGAAATAATAAAATATACGTAACTAAAAATTTTGCTCCCGGTAATACCATGAGGATTCCAAGGACCATACAAATATTATTTCTCTCAAATCCATTGACAATATATCCAATACCATATATTGATAATCCAATGATTCCCATTAAAACAGCAAGTCCCAATTGTCCATATTTTCTTTTATTAATATAACCATATTCTCCTTTTGTACTTCGAAACATAGTAGATCCTCCCTTTAATTCTTAGATTTTTTTTTGTGAACGTTTCGAATTGCTTTACGTTTTCCATTTTCTTCTTTTTCTTTTTTTCCTTTTTTTTCAGTAAAAGCAGAGGTTTTTTCTTTTCTTGGCCGAACCAGACAGTGTTTATCATAGCCAATTAAATCTTCTCTTTTTGCAATTTTCAATGCTTCTATTACCAAGTCATAATTTTTAGGATTGCGATATTGAATTAAGGCACGCTGCATTTCTTTTTCTCTTTGACTTTTGGGAACATAGACTTTTTCCATGGTTCTTGGATCCAAACCCGTATAATACATACAAGTAGAAATGGTTGCCGGTGTTGGATAAAAATCCTGCACTTGTTCCGGCATATATCCTAAATCTCTTACATACTCTGCAAGTTTTACCGCTTCTTTCATAGTAGAACCCGGATGAGATGACATCAAGTAAGGGACTACAAACTGTTTTTTATTTAATTTTTCGTTTGTTATATTGTATTCCTGAATAAATTCTTCGTAGACGCCATTCTGTGGCTTTCCCATCAGTTTTAACACTTGATCGCTAATATGTTCCGGTGCAACCTTTAGCTGTCCACTTACATGATATTCACATAATTCTTTCATGAACGTTTTGTCCTTATCTGCCATCACGTAATCAAACCGAATTCCAGAACGAATAAACACTCTTTTTACTTTTGGCAAAGAACGCAATTTACGCAATAGTTCCAGATAATCTTTATGGTCTACGGTAAGGTTTTTGCAGGGCATAGGAAAAAGGCATTGTTTATTGGTACATACCCCCTTTGTTTTTTGCTTTTCACAAGAAGTATGTCTGAAATTGGCGGTTGGCCCACCAACATCATTGATATATCCTTTAAAGTCTTTATCCTGCGTTAATATCTTTGCTTCCGCTATAATTGATTCATGGCTCCTTGTTTGAATAATACGTCCCTGATGGAAAGTAAGTGCACAAAAACTACAGCCCCCAAAGCATCCCCTATTACTTGTTAAGCTGAAATTTAATTCTTTTATTGCAGGAACTCCTCCCTCTTTTTCATAGGAAGGGTGATAGGTTCTCATAAATGGAAGTCCATAAACGTCATCTAGTTCTTCCATGGTAAGTGGTTTTGCCGGTGGATTTTGTACAACAAATTCGTTTTCTTTATAGGTTTCAATTAAACGTTTACCGGAAAAGGGATCCGTATTACAATATTGTGTGTAAAAACTCTTTGCAAATACCGTTTTACTTTCTTTAATTTCTTCAAAAGAGGGAAGTTTTATTCCATCATAAACGCTCTCTAAGCTCTTTGTTTTATAAACACACCCATCAATAAAGGTAATATCAGAAATAGAAATTCCACTATCCAAAGCCTCCGCAATAGCTACAATGGTTCTTTCTCCCATTCCATAAGAAAGCAAATCTGCTCCGGAATCCAGTAAAATAGAGCGTTTTATAGAGTCGCTCCAATAATCATAGTGTGAAAGTCTTCTTAAACTGGCTTCAATTCCTCCGATAATGACCGGCACATTCTTATATACCTTTCGAATCAGGTTTCCATAACAGATAGTGGCCCGATCCGGGCGCTTTCCCATAACGCCTCCCGGTGTATACGCATCCTGTTTTCTATGTTTTTTATTTACAGTATAATGATTTACCATGGTATCCATATTTCCTGCTGAAACTAAAAATCCCAGACGTGGTTTTCCAAAAACAGTAATACTGCTTTCATCCTTCCAATCTGGTTGTGAAATAATGCCAACTCGATATCCACGACTTTCTAATACTCTGCTGATAATGGCAGGACCAAAGGAATGATGGTCTACATAAGCATCTCCTATCACATAGGCAAAATCAACTTCATCCCATCCACGCTTTTTCATATCTTCTTTTGTTATTGGTAAAAAATCTTTCATTATTAGCCTTTCTGACTGAGACTCATCTGCAGTCATAACTTGATACAAAAATGATTATTTTTAAAACATTTCATAAAAATCCGAAATATAATAATCAGCAAGAGCTCTTTTCTCTTGATCACATGCACTGGTAAAGTCATCATATACGGCACAAACTTTCATTCCTGCATTCTTTCCGGCCATGATTCCTTGAATCACGTCTTCAAATACCAAACATTGTTCCGGTTCCGTTTCCAAATCTTTTGCTACTAAATTGTAAATATCCGGCGCCGGTTTTCCCTTTTTCACTTCACAGGAAGTATGTATGGAGTCAAACAGGTGGCAAACACCGTGACTATTTATTACCGCATTCACTAAGTCCTTAGAATTACTCGTTGCAATCCCTGTTTTAATTCGTTTTTCTTTTAGGTAGTGTAAAAAATCGATGGCACCTTTTTTAAAAGGAACTTCTTTTTTGTATTTTTCAAAGGCCATTGTGTTCCAGTCAGACTTGATTTTTTCAAGGGAGTCCGATAAATTAAATTTTTCTTTGAAATAGAGCGCCGTTTCCGAAAAACTCATTCCTTCTATTTCAAACTGAAGTTTTTCCGGCAGTTCTATATGATACCTTGACAGATATTCAATATCAATCTGCTTCCACATCCACATAGAATCTACTAAAGTTCCATCCAAATCAAAAATAACGGCATCAATATTATTTAACATAACTAGCTCCTATTCTTAAGTGTTTCAATCTCTTTTTTTGTTAAGGCTCGATATTCACCAAGCCCTAAGTTCTCATCTAAAACCAGGCTTCCCATGGATATTCTTTTTAAGTAAAGAACTTCCTTTCCAATTGCCTCAAACATTCTCTTCACTTGATGGAATTTCCCCTCAAAAATAGTAAGCTCTACCTGAGAAATTCGGTCACTGGCTAATATTTTAAGACTTCCGGGTTTTGTTTTTAATTCTTTTTCAATATATACACCTTCTTCAAAGGCAAGAACATCCTCCTTTGTTACATAACCGTCTATTTTTGCATAGTAAACCTTACTTACATGCTTTTTAGGACTTAAAAGTTCATGTGCAAGATCTCCATCATTAGTAATAAGCAAGAGTCCTTCCGTATCTTTATCTAAACGTCCTACCGGAAATAAATCATTCCGTTTCGCATCCGGAATTAAATCCAGAATAGTATCCGCTTTCTTATCTCTGGTAGCTGTAATTACACCTGCTGGTTTATTTATCATAATATATTCTTGTGCCAAATAGTCTACATAACTTCCATTAAAGTAAACACGCGACTCTAAAAGTGCAACTTTCGTCTCCGGTTTTGTTATAACTTCATCATCAACGATGACTTTTCCTCGTTTTATATAGGATTTCACCTCACTGCGGCTGCCAGCCCCCATATCCGTCAAATATTTATCCAATCGTAAATAATCTGTCATAAAATACCTCACAATTTGTCTTATTTCTTACTTCAAGCTCTGGGCACGATATCCTTCTGCGATAATATCCAGTTGTCTGTTAAAACGTTCTAATTGGTCCACATCATCACTTTCATATATACGGAAAAATTCATCTTGAATCTTTACAACTTCCCTTTTATTGGAAATTTTATATAAGTTTTGAATATTATTTAATATATCAGCAACAATATCTGCTTTTCTTCGAAATGAATTCTGTGCATCCATAATTTCTCCACGAACTTCGGACATTTCTGCATCTAGTGTTATAATTGCTTCCGCTGCTTTGGAAAGTCTTTTCCGAATGTGCGGAGGCATATTTTCTTTGTATTTGTATTGAAGGGAATGTTCTACTGTAGCCCAAAAATTCATTGCCAAGGTGCGAATTTGAATCTCAACTTTAATTTTTTTAGGTCCATTCATGGTTTGTACGGTATAATTAATTATAATATGGTAACTACGGTATCCGCTTTCTTTACTCTTTTTTATATAATCTTTCTCTTCTATAATCTGCATATCATTTCGCTTGCGAATCAGCTCAACTACACGATCAATGTCCTCCACAAACTGACAGATAATTCGAATACCGGCAATATCATCCAATTCCTCTTCAATGTTTTCTAATATAATCTGTTTCCTCTGTGCTTTTTCTAAAATACTTGAAATCGTCTTTACTCTTCCTGTAACTAATTCGATTGGCGAATATACGCCTGCTTTCCTGTGCTCTGCAATCATATGATTAAAGTTCAGCACCAATTCATCCACTGCCAAAACATATGGATCTAATATCTTTCTCCACAATTGTATTTCCATTATACACCCTCATTACTTTTAATAATAAATTTCAAAATTTCCCTGCATCTAAGTATAGCATAAGAAAGAATGTATGTAAAAACTTTTTTATGTAATAGGAGCACTTTCCTCTTACATAAAAAAAGAACTGCCATAACAGAATTATTCATTCGTAATATGGCAGCTCTCCTAGTTTTCTAGTTATTTAGCATAGTCAATGACTCTGGATTCTCTTATCACATTGACCTTAACCTGACCCGGATATTCTAATTCGGATTCAATCTGTTTTGATATATCTCTTGCAAGTAAAATCATATCTGCATCGTTAATCTGTTCTGGTACAACCATAACACGAACTTCACGACCAGCCTGAATTGCAAAGGATTTATCAACTCCCTTAAAGCTGTTTGTAATATCTTCTAATTGTTTTAACCTGTTTGTATAAGTTTCAAGCGTTTCACGTCTTGCACCAGGTCTTGCCGCAGAAATGGTATCTGCCGCCTGAACAATACATGCAATTAATGATTCCGGCTCAACATCACCGTGATGAGCTTCCACTGCATTGATAATCAATGGGGATTCTTTGTATTTCCTACATAAATCAGAACCAATCTGAATATGAGAACCTTCCATGTCATGATCAACGGATTTACCAATATCATGTAATAAACCAGCTCTTTTAGCTAATCTTACATCAACACCAATTTCCCCAGCCAGTAGTCCTGATAAATGGGCAACTTCTATGGAATGCTTTAATGCATTCTGACCATAGCTTGTCCTAAATTTCATTCTTCCCAATAAACGAATTAATTCCGGATGAATACTATGAACGCCAACTTCCAGCGTAGCGGATTCCCCTTCTTCACGAATCATGGTTTCTACTTCTTTTTGTGCTTTTTCAACCATTTCTTCGATTCTTGCAGGATGAATTCTTCCATCTACAATTAATTTTTCCAAAGCAATTCTGGCAACTTCTCTTCGAATTGGGTCAAAACCTGAAAGAATAACAGCTTCCGGAGTATCGTCAATAATTAAATCTACACCGGTAAGAGTCTCAAGGGTACGAATATTACGTCCTTCTCGACCAATAATACGGCCTTTCATTTCATCATTAGGTAACTGAACAACCGATATGGTAGTTTCTGCAACATGATCTGCCGCACACTTTTGAATTGCAGTTACAACGTAATCCTTTGCCTTTTTATCTGCCTCTTCTTTTGCTTTGTTTTCAAGTTCTTTTACTAACATTGCAGTTTCATGCTTAACTTCATCTTCCACAGTTTTTAAAAGATAGTCTTTTGCTTGTTCGGAGGTAAGTCCAGATATTTTCTCCAATTCTGCCACTCTTTGTTCTTCCAAGGTATCAACCTTTTCACGAACTTTCTCAAGTTCAGCTTCTTTTGCAGCTATTTTGGATTCTTTCTTTTCAAGTGCTTCCGTTTTTCTATCTAAAGTTTCTTCCTTAGTTAGAACACGTTTTTCATAACGCTGTACTTCATTTCTACGTTCTTTGACTTCCTTCTCTAGCTCATTCTTCGTCTTTAGTGACTCTTCCTTCGCTTCAAGAAGCGCTTCTCTTTTCTTAGTTTCTGCTGATTTAATAGCTTCATCTATGATTTCTCTTGCTTTTGTTTCTGCATTTCCTATCTTTTCTTCTACAACCCTAATTCGATAAGATATCGCAGCCTTCCAAGCAATAAAAGCGGTTACCGCCACTAAAACGATTCCAATTACAATCCATTTTATTTCTGGCACAGGAGCACCTCCTTATTTAATTTTCATTGTACAAAAATACAACATATAAATTTTATACTTTTTTTACTCATATGTCAAGACTACTCCACAAAATATAGTAATTTTACACAAAATCATAATCGTAATTGTAGTCTAATATCACTTTCTTGAAAACCTTTTCGAAACAAATAGGAAGCAATTTTTTGTTTTTCCGGATAAGTGAGGGATTCTACATCTTTTGTTTTTTTTTGAAATTGCTTTTTGAATAGCCATTACATCGGAAACTTTTTGTTCCT
>JAVXEO010000053.1:5341-15627 GCA_036658435.1 Acetivibrio sp. | reverse complement strand
GGGAGCTGCCCTGGCAACCATTATTTCCCAGGCTTGCAGTGCCTTATGGATACTTCGCTTCCTTTTATCGGAAAAATCAGGAATCCGAATACGAAGAAAAAATTTAAAACCAAATTGGAAAATTATTGGAAGTATTGCAGCATTGGGAGTTTCTCCTTTTATTATGCAGGCAACAGAAAGTTTGATTGGTATTGTTTTTAATAGTGGATTACAAAAATACGGAAATGATCTATATGTAGGTTCTATGACAATCATGCAAAGTGTCATGCAATTAATTGTCATACCGGTTATGGGATTAACCCAGGGAACCCAGCCAATCATTAGCTATAACTATGGTGCCGGCAATGCAAAACGTATTAAAAAAACCTTCTCTGTTGTATTGGTAACGACCTTTAGTATTACCACTTTATGCAGCTTAGTAGTCATTCTGTTCCCTGAGGTATTTGCGGGAATATTTACACCAGACAGAGAATTAATCGCCCTGGTTGGAAAAGTAATGCCGATTTATATGGCAGGTGTGTGGATTTTTGGTGTGCAAATGGCCTGTCAATCTGCTTTTATGGGAATGGGAAAAGCCAAAATGTCATTGTTTTTAGCTCTTTTGCGTAAAGTTATTTTATTAATACCACTGGCACTCCTTCTTCCAAAATGGTTTGGTGTCGTTGGAATCTTTTATTCGGAGCCGGTGGCGGACATTGTTGCAGCATTAACCACACTGATTCTGTTTGTGGCTACCTTTAAAAAAACCTTGTCTGAGATGAATACAGCTTCTTTATAATTTATACTTGCTTGATCCTTTGGCAGCTAGACTTCGTAAAACGTAGAATCTAGCTGCCAAATGTGTTATACTGACAAATATAGTATAAACAAAGGAGCTGGAAACAAAGATGTTAGAATACATAATTCGGAACGGAAATGTAATTGATGGAACAGGAGCAAAAGCATTTTTGGCAGATGTGGGGATAGCCAATGGAAAGATTGCCATAATACAGGAGAAAATTGAAGAGCCGGCAGAAAGAGAAATAGAGGCAGACGGTCAATACGTAACACCTGGATTTGTGGACATACACAGACATGCAGATGCCAATATATTCTTAGAAGAATTTGGAGAATTGGAGATTCGACAGGGACTGACTACCATTATAAATGGAAACTGTGGCCTTAGTATTGTGCCCTGTCCGGAAAAACACAGAAAAGAAATTTTGGATTTTTTAAAACCGATTATTGGAGAGGTAAAAGAAAAAAAATTTGACGATTATGCTTCCTATATGGAATTGGTGGGTGAACAAAAATTACCAATCAATCTGGGAATGCTCATAGGAAATGGAACGGTAAGGGCAGCGGTAAAAGGCTATGAAACCGGAAAACTGACAAAGAAGGAACTGGAAGAAGCAAGAACCTATATTCGCACATCTCTGGAAGCAGGAGCATTGGGAATCAGTTTAGGAATTGTATATGCTCCGGAATACAATTATCAGTTAGAAGACTTTGTAGAAGTATTACAGCCCATGAAAGATTTCAAAGTTCCACTGGTAACCCATATTCGAGGAGAAGGGGATATTTTCAAGGAATCCATAGAAGAAGTCATTGAAATCGCAAGAAGGCTGGGTGTGCCTCTTCATATAAGCCATTTAAAGTGTATTGGAAGGAGAAACTGGGGCCATGGAGTGAATACCGTTCTTGGCTTAATTGAGGATGCAAGAAAAAGGGGAATGGATGTTACCTGCGACGTTTACCCTTATACTGCAGGCTCCACACAACTTATACAAATCCTGCCACCGGAGTACCTGGAGGGAGGATTTAAGGAAATTGTAAAGCGTCTTGAAGATAAGAAAAAACGTCGGGAATTAACTGAAATTTTAAAGACACCTTCTACTTCTTTTGAAAATTTGGTTTCTTCTATTGGATGGGAAAATATTCGGGTAACAACCGTAATGACAGAAAAGAATAAAAAATATATAGGAAAATCCATCGAAGAAATTGCCAATATCCAGAACAAGAATCCTTATGATTGCGCCTATGATTTGCTAATTGACGAAAATTGTAATGTGGCAATGGTAGACTTCATCACTTCCGAAGAAGATATTCAAAGGATATTAAAATATCCATACACCAACGTGATTTCGGATACCGTTTATCCAACCGGCGGGGTTCCACATCCTAGAATGTATGGAACTTTTCCACGTATTTTGGAAAAATATGTGCGGGAAGAAAAAGTACTTACCATAGAGGAAGCGGTGAAAAAGATGACAAGTCTTCCAATTTCTGTGTATTCTATAGAAAATAAGGGAAAATTAAAAGAAGGTATGGATGCAGATGTTCTTATATTTGATTTGAATAAAATTCATACCAATGCCAATTATGATAATCCAAGACAACTGGCAGCTGGATTTTCTTATGTTTTCGTAAATGGGACACTAGCAGTGGAAAATGATAGGTATTTAGGTACCAAAACAGGTAAAATCGTGAAAAATAATACAAAAAATCAGTTGTTTTTACAATAAGAATTGCCCACAGTTTTCTTTTGTATTATAATAGAAACATATAAGAAAAGGTGGATGAAAATATGACAGATAAGTTACGAAGTATATTTACACCGCAGAATTGTAAGAATTGTGGAGCACTGTATGTTTATAAGGCCCTTGGGGAATATGAATGTCCGGACTGTGGATATATAGAGCTAGATGAATATGGTAAAATACGAAAATATCTGGAAGAAAATGGGCCACAGCCTGCGGTACGTATATCTGGAGCAACTAAAATACCGGTTGCTGTTATAAATCAATACCTGAAAGAGGGGCGATTGGAGATACCGGATGGTTCACCGATTTATATAAAATGTGAAATATGTGGTGCAGATATTCGATTTGGAAGATTCTGCCCTTCTTGTGCAGTTAATTTATCAAAAGAATTAAGGAGTGTGTTTACCCCTTCAGAAATAGGAGAAATTCCTAAGAAGACATCGGGAAAGATGCGATATTTTGACTGCGAGGAAGATAAGAAAGATAAGGGGCACAGGTGAGGATCAATTTATATGGGGAACGAACAGGAAACAGAGAAAAGGATAATAGAAGAAGCAAAAGAGAAAGCAAATCAAATAATAAAAGAAGCCCAGCTGAGTGCAAAACAGATTCATGGTGCGTCCTTGGAATATGTGGATGATATGCTGACAGAAGTTAGTCTGGCAGCGAAAAGGGCAAAAGAAAGCGTTCGCATCATCATGGAACAGGCATTAGAGGATCTGGAACTGAAAATAGACATCATTGAGGAAAATCAAAAAGAAATTCTTAAGGATTTACAGGAACTTTCTGAAAATGGAAAAAATCCAATTCGAAAAGCAAACTATGCAATCAAAGTGGATGAAGCCTATATCCCAAAACAGTCCTATTCTATAAAAATTAAAGATGGAGCAGAAGAGAAGGTCGAGGTACACAGGCCGGCAAAAGTGCCCTTTGAAATTAAGGTTGCTGACGAATGGAAAGACCGTGTGGAAACTATGTTAGAAGAACAGAATCTATTGCTTTCGGAAGCGGTGGAAGATATGACAAAGGATTTACAGCAGGAAGAAGACGGGGAAACGGATGAGATAGAAGAGATAGAAGGAATAGAAGGAATAGAAGAAATAGAAGAAAAGGGTAATTCGGAAGACATAGAGGGATTTAAACCGGAAGATTTTGATTTGGATGAAGAGTATTTTATGTGGCTTTCTGAAACTGAAAAATAATATAAAGCGTTTCATCCTATAGATTTTATTCTGCCAGGAGAAACGCTTTATACTATTATTTACCGGAATATTTAATTACGGAAGCAATATCGAATTCTTTTAACTTCTCTCTGCCATTGAGGCCTTCCAATTCCATTAAGAAAACAATTTTAACAACTTCGCCGCCAAGTTGTTTTACTAATTTTGTAATGGCTTCAATGGTTCCGCCGGTTGCAATTAAGTCATCAATAATTACAACTTTTTGACCGGGTTTAATGGAATCTTTATGCATTTCAATCGTGGCAGTACCATATTCCAGAGCATATTCCATTTCAATGGTTTCACAAGGAAGTTTTCCTTTTTTGCGAACCGGAACAAAAGATTTGCCAAGATTATAAGCAATTGGTACACCAAAAATGAAACCTCGTGACTCAGGTCCTAAAACAACATCAAAGTCAACATCTTTTAAAGTTTCCTGCATAGAATCTATGGCTAAATGCAGACCATCTTTGTCTTGCAATATACTTGTAACATCCCTAAATATAATTCCCTCTTCAGGAAAATCAGGAATACTTCTAACATATTCTTCTAATTTTTTCATGTATTCACCTTTCTGCCCGAACTTATGGGCGTATCATTCATTGACTTGTTTATTATACCATTTTATAGGAAAATATCAAGCGAATGTTAATTTATCTTAATTTGAACCGCTGGGCCAATTCACGCATCATGGATGCCTGTGCACTTTGTTCTTCACTGGTTGCCGCCGTTTCCTCAGCGGTTGCCGAATTGTTTTCTGCAACGGTTGCAATTTGGGTGATGGCTTGATTAATATCATAAATAGAGGTAAGCTCTTCTTCTAAGGAGATTACCATCTCACTTGTCATTTCAAAGGAACTTTTTGTTTTAATAACAACATCTTCAATTTCACTTGTGGTTTCTTTGGTAATGTCAATTCCTCGCTGAACGGCATCCACAGTAGCCTGAATTAACACCGTTGTTCCGCCGGCAGCTTCCTGAGAGGCGGCAGCAAGACTTTTAACCTGCTCAGCAACAACGGCAAAGCCTTTTCCAACTTCTCCGGCTCTTGCGGCTTCAATGGCAGCGTTTAGGGCAAGGAGATTGGTTTGGGATGCAATGCCATTGATGGTTTCAATAATAGAACCAATCTCGATGGAATGTTTGCTTATTTCCTCAATGGCAACAATTAATTCCTGAAGTTTTTCATTTCCTTTTGTTAGAGATATCATTGCCGTACTAGAAGATTTTTCTGAAGTTTTACTTATATCCAGATTTTTACGCATGCTTTCGTCCATTGCAGACATGGAGGATACCAATTTATCTACAAGACCGGCTTGATTGGTACTTCCTTCTGCTAAATCTTGGGAGGCACCAGCCAGCTGATCGGAACCATCACTAATCTGGACGGCGGCTAAACTTACAGAGGATAGGGTTTGGTTCATATTTTCTAATATGACATTTAAGGAATCCTTAATATCTGAAAATTCACCAATGTACTCTTTTTCTATCGTTAAATCGAAATTATCATTTGCCATTTCGGTTAATACATAGGTGATTTCTTTGATCATCTCTTTAAGGTTGACCTTCATCTCATTTATGGCATGAATCATTTTACCAACTTCAGAGCTGTTTTCCTGCAAATCAAAATTTTCTGATAAATTGCCCTTTGCAAGATAAGCCATTTGCTTTTCTACAGCAAGGATAGGAGAAAGCAACTCTTTGGATGCAAAACGAAGAAAACATATAATTTCAATCATAACAAAAACAAAAGCGACAACCACTGCGAATTGAAACAAGAAGGAAAGAGTTTGCGCCCGATTTGTATTGATTTGCAGACGGTGGTCAATCTTAGAAATCAACTCATCGGATAACTCATTGATTTTATGAACCGTTTCTTCATATTCATCACCAAATACAGATGTAATTGCAGCTTGCAAATCGCCATTTTTCACAGACTCCATTGCTTTTTCTTCTAAAGGAACCAGGTTATTTGACATGGTTGAAATTTGATCAATATAATCCCATTCTTCCTGAGATAAACCACAGTCTTTCATTCCTTCCAGTGCTTTATCCCGATTCTTATCGGTATTTAATTCCTTAAAGTAATTATCATAAAATACGGGATTGCCTGTGGCAGAATAAGATTGTACAGCATAAGTTAAGGTCTTTGAGGCAAGTCGGTATTGGTTGGTATAATTTGTTAATTCCGTTTGTTTTGTTAATGCGTTTTTCATATTACTGTTTGTTATTATGGTAAACACTAAAAAGGTGCCTCCCAATATTGCACTTAAAATGACTCCCATTGCTAATTTTTTCATTTTTACGGATTGCTTTTCATTATGGTTCTTTTTGTTTGTTTTCTCCATACAGTTCTTCCTTCCATTAAAAATTTTAGTATTGGTTAAATAATTGAGTTTATTATAAATTCTATACGAAATATTTTTTTAAGTCAATAAAAATATATAAAAACTTACCAATAAAAAACATAAAAATTTATTAATAATAAGGAGAACAGAAAGAAGAAAATTCGGTGATTATGACGCAAAAAGAATAAGAATAGAATTAAAAGTTGATTTTTTGGAGAAAGAAAACTATAATAGTAAACAATTATATCTGATATAAAATAGACTAGGTGGTGATAATATGGAGTGTCAGGAAGAAAATGAAACCGAAGCAATTGAAATGGTAGAGATGGGGTATCAAAACTCCATGAAAACAGAAGAATTTACCGATCCACAGATACTGTATGATCAGTTAATATCCTCCATTCGCAGCTACCATCCCTCTGCAGATTTATCTCTAATTGAAAAAGCATATGAACTGGCATCCAATGCACATAAAGAACAGTACAGAAAGTCCGGAGAACCCTATATTATTCACCCAATCTGTGTATGCATTATATTGGCAAGCCTGGAGTTAGACAAGGAGACGATAGTTGCTGGATTGCTGCATGATGTTGTGGAAGATACCATTATAACCTCGGAACAGGTTACGGAACTGTTTGGAGAGGAAGTCGCTCTTTTAGTGGATGGGGTTACGAAGCTGACACAGCTTAATTATTCTGCAGATAAGGTAGAGATTCAAGCAGAAAATTTACGTAAAATGTTTCTTGCCATGGCAAAAGATATTCGTGTCATTTTGATAAAACTAGCTGACCGTTTGCACAATATGCGGACATTACAGTATATGCGCCCGGAAAAGCAAAAAGAAAAAGCAAGAGAAACCATGGATATCTATGCTCCTATAGCCCAGCGCCTTGGAATATCCAAGATTAAAATTGAGCTGGATGACTTATCTTTAAAGTATCTGGAACCGGAAGTATATGCAGATTTAGCGTTGAAGATCGCAGCCAGAAGATCCGATCGGGAAGATTTTATTAAATGCATTGTGGAAGAAGTATCCAAACACATTACAAAGGTTGGAATCGAAGCAAAGATTGATGGAAGAGTAAAGCATTTTTTCAGTATTTATAAGAAAATGGTAAATCAAAATAAAACACTGGAACAGATTTATGATTTGTTTGCAGTGCGCATTATTGTGAATTCGGTAAAAGATTGTTATGCGGCACTTGGAGTAATTCATGAAATGTACAAACCCATACCGGGAAGATTTAAAGATTATATTGCCATGCCAAAACCCAATCGATACCAGTCCCTGCATACTACCCTGATTGGACCAACCGGACAGCCGTTTGAAATACAGATTCGAACATTCGAGATGCACCGTATTGCAGAATATGGAATCGCAGCACATTGGAAATATAAGGAAGGCGCTAACGGAAAAAGTGCCAATAGTGAGGAAGAAAAGTTAAATTGGTTAAAACAGATTTTGGAATGGCAGAGGGACATGTCTGATAATAAGGAATTTTTAAGTCTATTAAAGAGTGACTTGGACTTATTTTCAGAAAGTGTATATTGCTTTACACCTTCCGGAGACGTAAAAAATCTTCCTACGGGATCGACCCCCATTGATTTTGCTTATAGCATTCACAGCGCGGTGGGAAATAAAATGGTGGGAGCGCGTGTCAATGGAAAGCTGGTTACCATTGATTATGTTATTGAGAATGGAGACCGTATTGATATTATAACATCCCAAAATTCCAAAGGACCAAGCCGCGACTGGCTGTCTATGGTGAAAAGCACACAGGCAAAGAATAAGATTAATCAATGGTTTAAAACGGAACTAAAAGAAGATAATATAATAAGAGGCAAGGAACTAGTTAATATTTACTGTAAATCTAAGTCGATTGTATTAAGCGACCTTATGAAAACGGAATATATGGAAGTCTGTATGAGAAAATACGGATTTCGTGACTGGGATTCTGTACTGGCGGCAATTGGACATGGAGGCTTAAAGGAAGGCCAGATTATTAACCGCTTGCAGGAGGAATATAATAAAACCCTGCGAAAAAAGATTACAGATGAAAAGGTTTTAGAAACCATTACCGAAGTAAGAGAAACAAAACAGCCTGCAGCCATTGCAAAATCGAAAGGTGGAATCGTAGTAGAAGGAATCCATGATGTGGCCGTTCGTTTCTCAAAATGCTGCAGCCCCGTACCAGGGGATGAAATTGTTGGCTTTGTTACCAGAGGAAGAGGCGTGTCAATTCACCGCACAGACTGTATCAACATTATTCATCTTCCGGAAGAAGACCGTCCTCGTCTCATTGATGCAGAATGGAGTGCACCCTCTGAGAACAAAAACGAATTATATGAAGCAGAGATTAAATTATATGCTAGAAATAGAAGAGGTATGCTGGCCGATTTGTCAAAGACTTTTATGGAAAATAAAATAGATGTAACATCTATGAACATTAGAACCAATAAGCAGGATATGGCAACCATTGCCCTGGGTTTTGAAATTAAAGGGGTGGAACAACTCCATACAATAGTAAAAAAATTACGCAACATTGAGGGAGTACTGGATATAGAAAGGACATCGGGCTGATGAAAATTAAAATTATGGTACTGGGAATGGTTCGGACGAATTGCTACATTTTAAACGATGAAACGACAAAACAGGCAATTGTAATAGATCCAGGAGATGAAGGGGACAAGATTTGCGCTTATATGAAAGAAAATGATTTGAAGCTAATGGGAATCCTTCTGACGCACGGTCACTTTGACCACATTACCGGATTAAAAGATTTAAAAGATACAATGCCTGCAAAGGTATATGCAGCAAAAGCAGAGCAGGAACTGCTTATGAATCCCCAATGGAATTGCTCGGAATCTTTTGGAAATTTTGTAACGGCACAGGCAGATCAATTTCTTGAAGATGGACAGAGTATAGAAATTGCCTCCATGCAAATAAAGGTACTTGCTACACCGGGTCATACAAGAGGAGGAGTCTGCTACTATTTTGAGAAAGAAAAAGTCTTATTTAGTGGAGATACGTTATTCTTTGAAAGTATTGGAAGAACGGATCTTCCTACCGGAAATGGACAAATTATTTTAGAATCTGTGGCTAAAAAACTAATGCCCCTACCCGATGAAACACAGGTTTATCCGGGACACGGAAATCATACATCCATTGGCTATGAGCGAAGAAATAACCCTTATGTAAATGGAAATGACTGGGACTAAAAAGCGGAGGAGAGTTAAGGTGCAATGGTAGAAATTTATATGAAAGAATGTGCATACTCCTACGATGTGCAGGCACTAACAAGAAATTTTTATCCACATCAGCTTATTTTTTTGAAAAGCCCGGATTCATTTGGAAAAATTCAGGAAGATACGGAGAATATCCAAGATGTTGAAAGGATAAAAATTGAATGCAAGGATACAGAAATAGGTATTTCATTATTTGAAAATGAGATACCTATATTCGAGAAATACCTAGATGTGTATCCAGAAGAAACCTATAAAAACCAACTAAAAATTGCACTATATCAGGTACTTTCTAAGAGAACCGGACGAACCCTTGACTGGGGAACCTTAACAGGAGTCCGCCCGGCAAAGATAATTATGACACAAATGGAAGAAAAGGAGGCAACCTTATCCTCCATTACAAAACAGATGCAAAAACATTATTTATGTTCTGAAAAGAAGGCAGAACTTGGATACCAGGTTGCGGTAAAAGAGAAAAAATTATTGAGTGAAATTGATTATAAAAATGGGTATAGCATTTACATTGGAATTCCATTTTGTCCAACAACCTGTTCTTATTGTTCCTTTACTTCTTTTTCTGCCGTAAAGTACAAAAACTATATGGATACATATTTAGATGCACTTTTTAAAGAAATAGAATATGCAAAGGACTGCATTAAGAACAGGAAGCTTACAACCATTTATGTAGGGGGAGGAACGCCAACGGCACTTGGAGAAAAACAACTGGAGCGTCTTCTAAAAAAAATAGTGGAAAGTTTTGATTTTACCCAGGTAAAAGAATTTACCGTAGAGGCCGGAAGACCGGACAGTGTAAATCGGGAAAAACTTTTATTACTAAAGAAGTACGGTGTTGGCAGAATTTCAATTAACCCACAGACCATGAAAGATGAAACCTTAGTGCGAATTGGAAGAAGTCATACGGTTGCACAGGTAAAAGAAGCTTTCGCCTTGGC
>JAVXEO010000053.1:0-5331 GCA_036658435.1 Acetivibrio sp. | reverse complement strand
GGCAAGAGAGACCGGACATGATAATATAAATATGGACTTAATAGCAGGACTTCCAGGAGAAACTCTTAAGGACATCGAGGAAACACTAAAGGAGATTCAAAAACTTAACCCGGATAGTATTACGGTACACTCTCTGGTAACAAAGAGAGCAGCGCGCTTAAACCAACAGGGAAAACAAGAGGTGCCGCAAAACGTGGACGAAATGACAGAAATGGCACGTTTATTTGCACAAAACCAGGGCTATGAGCCATATTATATGTACCGCCAGAAGAATGCACAGGGAAGCACTACCGGGGCAAATCAGGAAAATATTGGTTATGCGTATCCGGGAAAAGAATGTATTTATAATGTTCTCATTATGGAAGAAAAACATACCATACTTGCGCTGGGGGCCGGAGGGGCTTCAAAGTTTGTTTTTCAAGAAGAAAATCGAATGGAACGGATAGAGAATGTAAAAAGTCTTGTTGATTATATCGAAAGAACAGACGAGATGATAGAAAGAAAAGCTGCTTTTTTGAGAAAGGAAGGGCTTAATGAAAGAGAAATTTAGTATTTACTCTTTGGAGGGAGAAGAACTGGCGGATGCCATAGAAGAAGATTTATCAGATGCAATCCGACATGGAATACTAGTAAGTAACCTTGCATCTTCGGTGGCAAAAGAATTAAATGAGTCAGAACTATTTATTCAGGAAATCGCCATGGCGGGCATGCTTCATGATATTGGAAAACTACGTTTAAGCAAATATCTTTATGGAAGAAATAAAGATACCCTGCAAATCGAGGAAATAAAGTATGTTCGGATGCACCCAACCTTTAGCTATGAAATTTTAAAAAACCATGATTTTTCAGAAAGTATACAGCAAACGGTGTATCATCACCATGAAAATTATGATGGTTCAGGATATCCGGATAACCTAAAGGGAAGAGAAATTCCATGGGGGGCAAGAATTATCAGAACTTGTGATGTATTTGCAGCACTGGTTTCAAAAAGGCCTTATCGAGAAGCCTTTGAGGTGGAAACGGCAATGGAACTTATGATTGATGAAGTAAAGAATTTTGATATGAAGATATTTCTGGCATTTCAAAGAGTTATTTTTTCAGAAGAATTCCTTGATATTCAGGGAGCAATTAATCGAATTAATGAAAAAGAGAACAGTTACAGAGAAAATTGGATGAGCTTATTTGATGGAGTATCCAAGGAAATATTGACAAATCAATCCAAAGAAATAGGAGGATGAATATGATAACCCAAAGACCAAAGGGAACGCAGGACTGGTATGGTGAAGCGATGCATAAAAGAACCGTCATTGAAGGCTTGGCCCGAAAATTATGCAGAACCTACAACATAAAGGAAGTTATAACGCCGGTTTTTGAACATACGATTTTATTTCAAAGAAGTGTTGGCGAAACAACGGATGTCGTTCAAAAAGAGATGTATACATTTGAAGACAAAGGAAACCGAAGCATTACATTAAAACCGGAAGGCACGGCAGGAGCAATTCGTGCTTACCTGGAAAATAATTTATACGCAGCAGCCCAACCAACCAAGCTGTTTTATGTAACCCCGGCATTTCGATATGAGCAGCCACAAAGTGGAAGACTAAGACAGCATCACCAGTTTGGAGTGGAATTTATCGGCTCTAAAAGCCCATTAGCAGAAGTGGAACTTATTACTTTAATTACAACCTTTATAAAGGAAATTGGATTAAAGGATGCAAAGCTTCACATTAACAGCATTGGATGTAAAAATTGCAGAAAAAACTATAACGAAGCTTTAAATGCATATTTACAAAAACAAGAAGACAAACTTTGTCCAACTTGCAGAGAACGAATGAAAAAGAACCCACTTCGTGTCATTGATTGCAAGGTGCCATCCTGCAAAGAAATTGTAAAAGATGCACCAAGGACAATTTCCTATCTGGATGAAGAGTGCAGGGAACATTTTGAAGAATTAAAAAGTCTTTTAACGGAACTTCATATTCCATTTGAAGTGGATACCGGAATTGTTCGAGGACTAGATTATTATACAAAAACGGTATTTGAATTTGTAAATGCGGAAGGATTTACTCTTTGCGGAGGGGGACGCTATGACAATTTAGTCCATGAGATAGAAGAAAAACAAGATATTCCTTCTGTGGGATTTGGAATGGGAATCGAACGTATTTTGTACTTCCTTGAAAAAGAAGGCGTGGAGCTTATAGGAGAGCCGGCGATTGAGCTGTATGTTGGAATTCTGGGAAAAGAAGCAAAGGCCAGAGGATATCAGATGGTAACGACCCTTCGACAGGCCGGAATTGTAGTTGAGACAGATTATATGGACCGAAGTGTAAAGGCGCAGATGAAGTTTGCAAATAAAATTGGAGCAAAAAATACGGTGATTTTAGGCGCAGATGAGTTGGAAAAAGGAAAGGCAACCATTAAAAATATGGAAACACACGAAGAAACGCTGGTTGACTTTGACAAAATTACAGAGTATTTTATTAAGTAATATAGAATTTGGAGGAAAAAGAAATGGCAGAATCAATGACCGGCTTGAAAAGAAGCTGTCGATGTGCAGAACTCTCAGTAAAAAATGTGGGAGAAGAAGTAACGGTTATGGGATGGGTGCAAAAAAGCAGAAACAAAGGTGGGATTATCTTTGTTGATTTACGTGACCGTTCGGGACTTCTTCAGATTATTTTTGAAGAGGAAGATTGTGGAAGTGATAATTTTGGAAAAGCCGAAAAATTGAGAAGTGAATTTGTTGCAGCCGTGGTGGGAAAAGTATGTCCCCGGGAAGGCAATGTAAATGAAACAATGGAAACCGGAGAAATTGAAATTCGTGCAACGCAGATTCGCATCCTTTCAGAAGCAGAGACTCCTCCTTTTCCAATTGAAGAGGACAGCAAAACAAAAGAAGAACTGCGGTTAAAGTACCGTTATCTTGACCTTAGGAGACCGGATTTACAGAGAAATCTTATACTGAGAAGCCGGGTAGCGACCTTAACCCGTCTGTTTTTAGCAGAAGAAGGATTTTTGGAAATTGAAACACCAATGCTTACAAAGAGTACACCAGAGGGGGCAAGGGATTATTTGGTACCAAGCCGTGTCCATCCGGGAACTTTTTATGCACTGCCACAGTCGCCTCAGTTATTTAAGCAATTATTGATGTGCTCTGGATATGACCGCTACTTTCAAATTGTAAAATGTTTTCGTGATGAAGACTTGCGGGCAGACCGCCAGCCGGAATTTACCCAGATTGATATGGAATTATCCTTTGTGGACATAGATGATGTTATTGATGTCAATGAAAGACTGTTAGAAAGAATGTTTAAAGAAGTACTGAATGTAGAAGTGACCCTTCCTATCCCTAGAATGACCTGGCAGGAAGCCATGGACCGTTTTGGTTCGGATAAGCCGGATTTGCGTTTTGGAATGGAATTAAAGGATGTATCTAATATAGTGAAGGACTGCGAATTTGGTGTATTTAGCGGAGCTCTGGAAAGCGGTGGAAGTGTTCGGGGAATCAATGCAGAAGGCCAGGGAAGTATGCCAAGAAAGAAAATAGATGCTCTTGTTGAGTTTGCAAAAGGGTATGGGGCAAAGGGACTTGCTTATGTGTGCATCAATGAGGACGGATCCTATAAATCTTCCTTCTCAAAATTTATGACAGAGGAAGAAATGAATAATTTGACAGCAGCCATGAATGGTAAAGCAGGTGATTTATTACTTTTTGCTGCAGATAAAAATAAAGTGGTCTATGATGTTTTAGGAGCCTTACGTATTGAAATTGCAAACCAACAAGGTCTGCTGGATAAAAATACATTCAAATTTTTATGGGTAACAGAATTTCCATTATTGGAATGGTCAGAGGAACAAAATCGATTTACAGCAATGCATCATCCCTTTACCATGCCAATGGAAGAAGACCTGGTTTATCTTGAAACCCAGCCCGGAAAAGTACGGGCAAAGGCATACGACATTGTACTTAATGGTACGGAACTTGGGGGAGGGTCGGTTCGTATCTCTCAAAATGAGATTCAGGAAAAAATGTTTGAGGTTCTGGGATTTACAAAAGAAGAGGCTTATGATCGATTTGGCTTTTTGCTGAATGCATTCAAATATGGAGTTCCCCCTCATGCAGGGCTTGCATTTGGCCTTGATCGTTTGATTATGCTGATGACAAAACAAGACAGCATTCGGGATGTCATTGCTTTTCCAAAAGTAAAAGACGCCTCTTGTTTGATGACCGATGCACCAAATCTGGTGGATGAAAAACAACTAAAAGAACTTGGAATAAATATACAAAACAATGAAAAATAGTATTTGACATCTATCCGTATTAATGTTATGATAAGTTTGTTGTAGTAAAGCAACAGATATTTTTATAATTTTGGAGGAATAATCACATGAGCAAAGGTACTGTAAAATGGTTTAACAACCAAAAGGGTTACGGATTTATTTCTGACGAAGCTGGAAACGATGTTTTCGTTCATTTTTCTGGACTTAACATGGACGGATACAAAAGCTTAAATGAAGGTGAAGAAGTACAATTCGACGTAGTTGATGGCGCTAAAGGACCTCAGGCAGCTAATGTAACAAGAGCTTAATTTAATCTGATTTTTACAGTGTACCTTCTTCGAATATAGGTTTTGCATTTTGAGTCAAATAGTTATAAGAGAAAATAGGTTATATTGTACGAAACGAGATTAAAAAAGATGGAGTGTTTACACTCCATCTTTTTTCTGCTTTCATAAAATAAAGAATACGTTCTTATTTTGTTCCATAAATACGGTCTCCGGCATCGCCAAGACCCGGAAGAATGTATCCCTGGCTATTTAACTTTTCATCAAGAGCACCAATATAAATATCCACATCAGGATGTGCTTCTTGTAAAGCCTTTAAACCTTCAGGAGCTGCAATTAAACAAAGAAAATGAATGCGGTGAATGCCCCTGGACTTTAACTGGCGTATTGCAGCAATCGCAGAACCACCAGTGGCAAGCATAGGATCCACCACAAAGATTTCACGCTCAGAAGCATCATGAGGCAGCTTACAAAAATATTCAACCGGTTCTAAAGTCTCTTCATTTCGGTACATTCCAATATGTCCGACTTTTGCATTGGGGATTAAATTAAGAATTCCATCGGCCATATGAAGACCGGCACGAAGGATGGGAACGATACAAAGCTTCTTTCCTGCAATCTCCTTTACCGTGGTTTTTACCAGAGGGGTTTCAATTTCAATATCCGCCAAAGGAAGTTCTCTGGTTGCTTCATAGCAAATAAGCATGGCAACTTCGGAGACAAGATCTCTAAATTCTTTTGTGGATGTTTCCTTTACACGCATGAT
>JAVXEO010000052.1:0-16759 GCA_036658435.1 Acetivibrio sp. | reverse complement strand
CGCGCTAAGGAATATGCTTTGGCGCGAGAGTCTGCAAAGCAGACTCTTTATCCTTTGATTTGACAAAAATGATAAAGTTTTTTATAATAAATAATTAGAAAGTATACCCTTAGGAGGCAAATATAAATGAATAAGTACGGTGTAAATGAACTTAGAAAAATGTATCTTGATTTTTTTGAAAGTAAAGAACATTTAGCCATGAAAAGTTTTTCACTAGTTCCCCATAATGATAAAAGTCTTTTATTAATCAATGCAGGTATGGCTCCATTAAAGCCCTATTTTACCGGACAGGAAATCCCCCCAAGAAATCGGGTGACCACTTGTCAAAAATGCATTCGTACCGGTGATATTGAAAATGTAGGTAAGACAGCAAGACATCTTACTTTTTTTGAAATGTTAGGAAACTTTTCCTTTGGAGATTATTTCAAGAAAGAAGCCATCGCATGGTCCTGGGAATTTCTGACAAAAGTGGTTGGCTTAGAAGAAGAGCGTTTATACCCTTCTATTTATTTTGAAGATGATGAAGCTTTTGAAATATGGAATAAGGAAATGAAAGTTCCTGCCGAGAAAATTACAAGATTTTATCGAGATGCAGATGGAAAATGTGATAATTTCTGGGAGCATGGTGCAGGTCCTTGTGGACCTTGTTCGGAGATATATTATGATCGTGGAGAAAAATACGGCTGCGGAAGTCCGGACTGTAAAGTAGGCTGTGAGTGTGATCGTTTTATGGAAGTCTGGAATAATGTGTTTACACAATATGAAGGGGATGGCAAGGGAAATTATACGGAACTTTCCCAGAAAAATATAGATACGGGTATGGGATTGGAACGCTTGGCGGTAGTGGTACAGGATGTGGACTCCGTATTTGATATTGATACAATGAAGGCTATTCGGGACCGTATTTGCAATATTGCCGGTGTTACCTATCAAATGGAGGATAAAAAAGATGTTTCCATTCGATTGATTACCGATCACATTCGCTCTGCAACTTTCATGATTTCCGATGGAATTATGCCGACTAATGAAGGACGTGGCTATGTTTTAAGAAGATTAATTCGTCGTGCTGCAAGACACGGAAGACTATTGGGAATCAACGGATCCTTTTTATCCACATTAAGTAAAACGGTAATGGCAGAATGTAGAGATGGTTATCCGGAATTAGAAGAAAAAAGAGAATTTATCATAAAGGTATTGGAGCAGGAAGAAAAGCAATTTAATAAGACCATCGATCAGGGTCTCCATATTTTAAAGGATTTAAAGGAAACTTTAAAAAATGAGAATAAGAAAATATTAGCAGGTGAAGATGCTTTTAAGCTATACGATACCTATGGATTCCCTCTTGATTTAACCATGGAAATATTGGAGGAAGAAGGATTTACGGTAGATGTAACCGGATTTGAATCTTCCATGGAAGAGCAGCGAAATATGGCACGGAGCGCACGTAAAGGAACCAATTATATGGGTACTGATGTAACGGTATACCAAGAAATTGATTCCTCTATTACCAGTACTTTTGTTGGCTATGATACCTTAGTACATACATCCAAAGTAATGGTATTAACTACAGAAACGGATCTGGTGCAGGCATTAACAGACGGACAGAGTGGTACGGTGATTGTTGAGGAAACTCCGTTTTATGCAACAATGGGAGGACAGCAAGGCGATATCGGAAGCATTCAAATAGGAGATACCCTGTTTGAGGTCCTAGATACCATTAAACTACCGGGAAATAAAATTGGTCATGTGGGACAGATTACAAGTGGTATGATTAAGGTGGGAGACAGGGTAACTTTGTCTGTTTGCAAAAAGAACCGTTTGGCTACCGGTAAAAATCATACGGCAACCCACTTATTGCAAAAAGCTCTGAAAACCGTGTTGGGCAATCACGTAGAGCAGGCCGGTTCTTATGTAAATGCAGATCGTCTTCGTTTTGACTTTTCTCATTTTTCAGCAATGACAGAAGATGAGATTGCAAGTGTTGAAAAGATAGTGAATGAAGAAATTGCAAAAGGAATGGTTGTAACTACAGAAGAAATGACGTTGGAAGATGCAAAGAAAACAGGCGCTATGGCACTGTTTGGTGAAAAGTACGGAAAAACCGTCCGTGTTGTTAAAGCAGGTGACTTTAGCATTGAACTTTGTGGTGGTACCCATATTGCCAATACCAGCTCCATTTCTGCATTTAAGATTCTATCGGAAACCGGTATTGCAGCAGGAGTGCGTCGAATTGAGGCATTAACATCCGAAGGGGTCTTTACTTACTACAAACATATAGAGGACGAATTGCGGGCGGCTTCTCATGCAGCTAAAACAGAACCTGCAAACCTTACGAAAAAGATTGAAACCATGCAGGAAGAAATAAAAAACATACTCTCGGAGAATCAAAAATTAAAAGAAAAATTGACAAAAGAAGCATTTGGGGATGTAATGGACCAGGTAATAGAAGTCAAAGGAGTCAAACTGCTGTCAGCCAAAGCAGATGATGTGGATATGAATGGACTTCGCACACTGGGAGATCAATTAAGGGATAAGATAGGGGAAGGTGTTATCGTTTTAGCCTCTGCAAAGGATGGAAAAGTATGCTATGGCAACGGAAGAAGCTATGAAGCGGGGAGCACATGCCGGAAACCTAATTAAGGAAATTGCAGGCATTGTTGGTGGCGGTGGCGGCGGACGACCGAACATGGCACAAGCAGGCGGCAAAAATCCAGAAGGTATTGAAGACGCCATTCATCAGGTAAAAGTAATTTTAGAGATGCAGATCAGGGGATAATTTAACGAGCTGCCAGGGCATTTTTTAATAGGGGAGAAGGGGTTACGTGATGATGATAGATAATAGTTTATCGCTGGTATTCATTGCTTTTTTAGCACTACTTTTTTACTTGTATACTCATCTGACGCTTACGTTAACAGATGGTATATTAGAAAGAAAAATGGAACAAAAAACGGTTCATATTTTAACAGAAATTGAACTGGTGATTATTTTAGGCTTATTTTCTTTTTTTCCACAGGCTTCTTCCTTTTGGTTTTACCTGGGATTTGGAGGTTTGTTATTTTTAGAATTTTTAGCCATGTATAAGATGGATTTGATAGGAAGCTTTTTTTGCTCCTCCTTTGTTATGATCCATCTTATGTCCATTCGTTCCATTGGTATTGCACTGGTTTCTTTTGCCAGCCGATTTTCTATTTACGAAACCACCAGTAAATTAAAGCCTTCCTTATATGCCATGGCAATTAGTTTTTTATTGTTGGATTGGATAACCTTTATCCTTTTGAAAAAGGGGCTGAATAAAGAAATTAAAATAATCAGCAGGAAGAATACACAAGAAGTTTTTCTGGTATCCTGGATGACGCTTTTCAATGCCTATTTGCTATATAATTCAGAAGTATACCGCATCCCTATAGAACAGCCCGGTTTAGTATCCAATCAGATTATAACGCCCATAGTAATATTAGCAGGGTTTTATATTGTGCTTTTCTTCGCAATAAAGACAGCCACGCTGCTAGGGTACAAAAACAGAGCCGAAGAGCTGCAGCTAATAATTTCTAGTGAACAGCAGTACCGAGAGTCTATGATGAAAGATTCACTTAAATCCTATGAGTTTAACTTGAATAGGAATCTTATCTTAAAAGGTGTGGAAGAGTACCGGGAACAGTTTGGAGACCGTGCAAACGATTATACCGATATGCTGATTATGGTTGTTAAAAAAATGGTACATCCTGAGGATATTAAAGACATGATCAAGAAGTCCATGCCGATTGCAATGCTCAATGATTTTAAAAATGGAAAAACAGAGACGATTACGGAATATAGAAGACTGATGCCTTCCGGAGAATACATATGGGTAAGTTCCGTTACCAATTTAGTAAAAGACTTTCAGACTGGGGATGTGAAGGGTTTTACTTATATTAAAGATATCAATGAGGAAAAGAGAAAACAGATCGAACTGCAGAATATGGCAGAACGTGATTCTTTGACGGGACTTTACAATAAGGGAACAACGGCTTTGATGATTCGTAAATTTTTGAGAGAAGAAAAAGTTTCAAATGGAGCCCTTTTTATTGTTGATGTGGATAATTTCAAATCGGTAAATGACCATTTCGGTCATACTTATGGAGACATTGTTCTTTGTGAACTTGCAAAAACATTAAATAATTTGTTTTTACAAGATGGTATGGTTGGACGTATTGGAGGCGATGAATGTATTGCTTTTATGAAAAATCCAAAAGACATACAAGCAGTCAAAGACCGGGGAGAAAAAATGTGCCATGGTTTTTATACGACCTATAAGGGAGAACATGATTTAGAATGTACCGTCTCTTGTAGTATTGGAATTGCTTTATTTCCTCAAGATGGAGAGACTTTTGAAGAACTTTATAAAAATGCAGATGCAACATTGTATGCTGTAAAGAGTGCAGGAAAAAATTCTTATCGTTTATACGATGGAAAAGCCTTTTGTGGATATGAATCGCACCGAACAGAAATTGAAAATAACGATAAAAGTATATAAAATGACCAAAAATTCATAAAAAATGAGAAAAAGTGAAAAAAGTAGTTGACGGATTTGAAAAATATGCTATAATCTTAATAGTGCTATAAAATACCCAAACAGTTGTATAAGCACAATACACAACTGGAGGGAGGTTAGGTGTGAGACTATGTCAAATGTTATCGTAAAAGAAAACGAAACTTTAGATAGTGCACTTCGCAGATTTAAACGAAACTGTGCGAAGGCTGGTATCCAACAAGAAATTCGTAAAAGAGAGCATTATGAGAAGCCAAGCGTAAGACGTAAGAAAAAATCAGAGGCTGCTCGTAAACGTAAATACTAGTATTAAAGCAGTATTTCATATTGTGCAGATTAAGGGAGATGTCCTCGGATATCTCCCTTTTAGCGTGTAGTGCTTCTTTTTTTGTTTGGTGCATATAGTAATAGTATAACGACGTAGATGGATGGTTGTTTGGATGAAGGAAAAAACAGTTGAAATAATGGAAGGAATATCGGATACCATGAAACTGCCCTCTGATATGCTGGCAGGAGCTCCCATCTTGTCTCTAATAGGACAGAGGCAGATCTGTATTGAAAATTATAAAGGAATCATTGAATATACGGAAGAATTAATACGTGTCCAAACAAAAATCGGACGTATTCATATACGGGGAAACGATTTAAATATTGAATATTATACCATGGAAGATATGAAGGTCACAGGATGCATAAGGATGGTGGAATTTTGTGAATAAGGGTGGTTAAACATTTGGCACATACATTTTTAAAATGGATGCAGGGCATTCTTTCTGTAAAATTAGTGGGACCGTCACCGGAAAGATTTGTGAATTTATGCCGTTCCAAAAACATTACAATTTATCGAATATCCTGTCAGAAAAAAAAGTATACATTTTGTATTTCCGTTTCAGAATATAAAAAATTAAAACCGGTAGTAAAAAAGACAAAAACCTTTCCAAAAATTATTAATAAGCAGGGATTTCCTTTTTTTCTTAACCATTGGAAACAAAAACAAGGATTTCTTTTAGGCATTTTTTTATTTTTTGGACTTTTAGTGTTTATGTCGAAACTAGTTTGGACCATTGATATTCAAGGAGAATATACCCATACAAAAGAAGAACTACTAAAATTTTTGAATAAGAACGAGATACATTCATTTGTTTTTTTAAAAGATATAAATTGCCTGCATATAGAAGAAGATATACGTAAAAAATATAAAGACATTGGGTGGGTTTCGGCACAGCTTAACGGAACAAAACTCCTAGTTCGAATAAAAGAAACCAATATGCCAAGCCTTTACCAAAAGAAAAGCATTCCGGTACACCTGGTGTCAAAAAGAGATGGTATTATAAGCTCCATTGTAACAAGAACCGGTCATCCTCTTGTGAAGATGGGAGATGAAGTGAAAACAGATGACATTTTAATTTCCGGAGTTGTGGATATTATTGGAGACAATGATCTTTTGCTTCGCAAACATCCCTGCATTGCAGATGGAGAGATTATATTAAAGACAGAATATAAATATGAAAATAATAGAAATTTTTCTTATTTAGAAAAAAAATACACCAAAAGAGAACAACAGGGTTTTGCTATTCAAATAAAAGAAAAACGACTTGAAATTTTCCCACCATCTTTTACCAGAAAAAAATGGAAAAATATAAGTACATTGGTAGAAAAAAAGCAGTATAATCAACTGTCCTTTGATAAAATCAAAAAGTTTGAATATGAAAATAAACCAAAAAAATATACCATGGAAGAGGCACAGAACTACTTAAACATTAAATTTAAACGTTATATAAAAAAAATAACGGAAAAAGGGGTGATAATTCAAGAAAATAATGTTAAAATAGATAAAATAGGTGAGAAATTACAAGCAAAAGGCACGCTTACGGTGTTAGAACCAGTAAAATCTTACCGTAAAATTCTAGACAGCGAGTGGAGGGATACAGAAGGCAATGAGTATAGTAGAAGTAAAAGTTGAGATACCTGCAGAGCATCAAAAAAATATATTTGGATCCTGTGATTCTTATATGAAAATAATAGAAAAAACATTGAAGGTAACGGTTGTGTCAAGAAATGATACCTTGAAAATAATAGGCAGCCCCCGTGATACAGAAAATGCAAAACGGGTATTTGTACAACTACTTGGACTTTCAAAACGTGGAAATGAAATTACCCAGCAAAATGTAAATTACACGTTATCTTTATGTCTTGAAGAAAAGGGAGATGCACTGACAAAAATAGATTCGGATTTAATTTGCCATACGATTCAGGGAAAACCAATTAAGCCTAAAACATTGGGACAAAAGGAATATGTAGACCGAATACGTGAAAAAATGATTGTTTTTGGAATTGGTCCCGCCGGAACCGGAAAAACATATCTGGCAATGGCAATGGCCATTCATTCCTTTAAAAATGATGAAGTTGGAAGAATTATTATGACAAGACCGGCAATGGAAGCCGGAGAAAAACTTGGTTTTTTACCAGGTGACCTGCAGAGTAAAGTGGATCCCTATTTAAGACCTCTCTATGATGCACTGTATCAGATTATGGGACCGGAGAGCTATCTTAGAAATTCAGAAAAAGGATTAATTGAGGTGGCACCTCTTGCTTATATGCGGGGACGTACCCTTGACAATGCCTACATTATTTTAGATGAAGCACAAAATACCACTCCCGCACAGATGAAAATGTTTCTCACTCGAATCGGTTTTGGTTCAAAAGTTATTATCACCGGGGATTTAACACAGAAAGATTTACCCAATGGAGCAAAGTCGGGCTTAGAGGAAGCCATCAAAGTTTTATCCAAAGTGGAAGACATTGGTTTTTCTTATTTAACGAGTAAAGATGTTGTACGCCATCCACTGGTACAAAAGATTGTAACCGCATATGATGAATATGAAGCAAAGCAGGAGAGAAGAGGCAATGATACGGAAAAAATTCACAAGAGATAATTCCACTTTATTTTGGATGGGAATATTGGTTTTATCTATGGTAAGTGCCATCACCATTAGATATAGTATAGAAATTAAGACTTCACAACTATTAAAGATATTTGTTATTATATTTTTGGTATTGGGCTGCATGGAATGGATTGCAAACAATCATTCCCTTACCTGGTTTCAAAACTGGTCTTCCATCCGAAGTATTTGGATCGGGTACGCAATCGCCTTGACTGCAATCAGTGTATATTCCAAAATTTTTCTTTATGTTTTCTTTGTTTTTGGAAGTGTCTTTATTGCAAGAAAAGTACACCCCTATATTGGAATTGTATTTCATCTTATTTTTTCCTTTCTTTTGTATAGCATTTATGATTTTAACATAGAGAAAGGTATGTACTACTTTTTGGCGGGCGGTATTTTATGTATACTCATAGGAAGTATGGATACACTGGTATCTATGGTATACATTCTTATTATAGCTATATGTATGCAGATAATATTGGGCTTTTTAATGAATAATTTCATATTTGATCGTGCCTTATCCTTATCTATGGCGTATCAGATCACTGGGGACTGTATGGCAATTATTCTATGCTATTTTTTAAAGGGAAAACAAAATGTACCATATGAAACAGAAATTCCAAATTTTCAGAATATAGAACCCAAAGAAACGTTATTATCACCGGAGGAACCACCTGGTTACGGATCTTATATTACGGTAGATGCTCCTTTGTTAAAGCGCCTGAATGAAGAAAAATCAAGTATATACCGACACTCTTTACTTGTTGGTATTTTATCTGAAAAGGCGATCCGAAAAATCGGAGGTAATTATGAACTGGCAAAAGCCGGTGGACTATACCATGAGATAGGAAAGCTGGAAGAGGGAAACTATATTGAAACGGGAGTAGCCTTAGCAAAAGAACAGGGAATTCCGGAGCCTATTGTTTCAATTATAAAACAGCACAATGGAAAGATGGAAAAACCAAAATCAAAAGAAGCGGCTACTATTATGTTTACGGACAGCATCGTTTCAACGATCAAGTATTTTGAAAAACAGGACAAGGAAAAACAACTTTCTAATAAGCAAATCATAGAGAATGTTTTCAAAGTTCGATTGGAAAAAGGAATTTTGGATGAATCCGGACTTACTCTAGTTGATTTCAAACAACTAAAAGACTTTTATTTACATAACCTACCAAAAGGAGAAAAAGAATAAATGACAATATCATTTGATTGTGAACTAAATTGTGAACCGGCTATTCCCTATCGTGAAATTATTTCAGAAGTGGTTGACGTTGTACTAGATTATGAAGAATGCCCCTTTGAAGCAGAAGTAAATATTGTAATTACGGATAATAATGAAATACATAAAACCAATAAGGAATTCCGTGGAATTGACCGTGCAACCGATGTTTTATCGTTTCCTATGATTGAATACAGGGAAGCTGGAGAGTTTGACTGGCTGGAAGAATACGATGAATATTTCAATCCGGAAACCGGAGAACTTTTATTAGGGGATATGATGATTTCCATGGAAAAAGTATGGGAACAGGCAAAAGAATATGGACATTCGGTAGAACGGGAATTGTCCTTTTTAGCCGTTCACAGCATGCTGCATCTATGTGGTTATGATCATATGGAAGAAAAAGACCGGCTTATTATGGAGGAAAAGCAACGGGAGATTATGAATATTTTAGGAATAAGTCGAGACTGAAAGTGAGAAAGGCATGGCTGTTTGTATGAAAAAAATAAGAATTATTTGTATCCTTGTTCTGTTATCCTTAACGATAACCGGTTGTGAGAAAAAAGAGAAACAAAGACATACACCGGCACCAGCAGAAATTATAGTGAAAGAAACACCTACACCAACCCTTTCACCAACAGAAACACCGGTAGAAACTCATGAAGGTATGGAAAAAAGCAAGTTGACAGGTTTATGGGTGGATAAAAAGATTGCCAATCGAAGACCAATTGCCATGATGATTAATAATATTAAAGTGGCAAGTCCCCAGACTGGAACGGGAGAAGCTTCTATTCTCTATGAAGCGGTAGTAGAAGGTGGAATTACCAGAATGATGGCTTTATTTGAAGATATTTCAGGTGACAGAATTGGTTCGGTTCGAAGTGCAAGACATTATTTTGTAAGTTTTGCAGATGAATATGACGCTATTTATGCACACTTTGGTCAGACAAAATATGCAACTGCAAAAATCAAAGAATTAAAGGTGGATAATTTAAGTGGACTTGAGGCAATTGGATCTACGGTATATTACAGGGACACTTCCATTCGTGCACCACATAATGCTTTTGCAAGCGCAAAAGGGGTGTGGAAAGGCATTGAAAAAAAGGGATATCCCACGGAACTTCGTGAAAATATGAAAAATCACTTTACATTTTATGAAGAGGACACCGATTTCACAAAAGGGGAGTCGGCATCCAAGAAGATAACACTTGGTTATTCCGGTTATACATCGCCATATTTTACTTATAACAAGAAAGACAAGCTCTACTACCGCTATCAGTTTGACACCCCTCATATTGACAAGGGCACTGGAAAACAGCTGGCATTTAAGAATATTATTCTGCAATATGTATCTTATTGGACCATAGATTCAAAAAATGGGTACCAATCAATGGATATTGAAGATTCCAAAGGAGAAGGCTTGTATATTTCAAATGGAAAAGCAATGAAAATAACCTGGGATAAGAAGGAATCAAAGAAAGAAATGCATTACTACGATGAAGAAGGAAACTTACTTACTATAAATCCCGGAAAGACCTATATTGGTTTATATCCTGCAAATCACCTTGAAAAGCTGGACATTCAGTAATGTATAAAGAAGGATAAATTGGAAACAATAGAGAATAACCAAACAAGATAGTAGGAAAGGCATGGTTATTCTATGAAAAAAACAGGAATATATATAGGAATTATGTTAGGAATGGCAGTTTTGCTATCCAGTGCATACTATATCAGCTATAAAAACACATTAGAAAAATACCGGGAAAAAGCACAAATTTCCAAGGCAGAAGAAAAGATACCGGCTGGAGATGAAGTTGTTTTGGCCGATACAACAAAAGAAGATCGAATTACAAATAAAACAAGAATTACACTAATTACCTTTGATTCAAAAAATAATGCATACCAGGAAGAACACAGAACAGTCGTACCCACCTTTATAGGAAAAACAAGGGAAGAACTCATTTCTTTTCTTGGAGAATATATGGATAATCTTTCTTTGGATGAAATAAAAAAAGGATTGATTGCTTATGAACTTCAGTCTTTCTCAAAGGATGCCATAACTTTAGTAAAGACCTATGATGTTTCCAGTATGCCTTATGAGTATTATATTTCCTTAGCCGGTTATGAAGTCGTTGTTTTTTACTGTGATAAAAAAACAGTTTTTGAATATACAGGAATTGACTCAAGGCGCCTTGAAAAGGAGGAACAGAAAAAATTAATACAGGGAATTTATGTTTTGGATCAAGAAGAATTGTATGGAATGTTGGAAAATTATTCCAGCTAAAATATGTCCAGGAGGGTAAAAGTTGGAAGATATTATAGTAATAGGAGCCGGGGCCTCTGGATTAATCGCCGCCATAGTGTGTGGAAGAAATGGAAAAAAGGTTACTATTTTAGAACATAATGATAAAATAGGTCGTAAGCTCTTAGCTACCGGAAATGGAAAATGTAACTTTACGAATGAGTGTCAGGATAAAGAAGCGTATCGAAGCCAAAATTTATCCCTTGCATTTGATTTAATTAAACAATATGATAAAAGTGCGTATCTTGCTTTTTTAGAAAGCATAGGTATGTATCCTAAAAATAAAAATGGTTATTATTATCCTTATTCGGAACAGGCAGTTTCTATGGTAAATGCACTTCGACTGGAATTGGAGCGGCTCAAAATAAAAGTGAAACTAAGAGAACACGTAGAAAAGGTTCTTTCTTTTCAAAAAGAGGATGGAAGTACTTTCTATCAGGTAGTTACTAAAACCTATACCTATGAAACCCAAAAGGTGATTCTTTCTTGCGGAGGAAAAGCAGCTGGCAGCCTGGGAAGTGATGGAAGTGGATACCGGATAGCAAAAGAGTTAGGACATAGTATTACGCCATTGGTACCGGCACTTACAGGTTTAAAGACGGAAGAAATTTATGGAAAAAAACTGGCAGGTATCCGCTGCCATGCAGACATTTTATTAGAAACCGATGGAATCATGGAAGGAGAGGCGTCTGGAGAAATTCAGTTTACATCCTATGGAATTTCAGGAATCCCGGTTTTTCAAGTAAGTCGTTTTGCAGGGATGGCTTTACTTGATAAAAAAGAAGTGTTTGCAATTCTTCGGCTTTTTCCGGATTTATCCCAACAGGACCTTTTGGTACATATGTTACATTATAAAGAATGCTTTCCAAAAACAACGGTAGTACAAGCGCTGGAGCCACTCATGGATAGGAAAATGGCAGAAGCACTTTGCATGAAGGTAAATTTAAAAAAAGAAGTCTGCTCCGGTGATTTAAAGAAAAACCATATGGAAAATCTTTCCTCTTTAATAAAAAACTGGAGAATGAAAATTATAGAATCAAACTCCTTTGAACAGGCACAGGTAACAGCAGGTGGTGTCTCTATGCTTGAAGTAGAAAAAGATTCCCTGGAATCAAAGAAGAAAAAAGGAATTTATTTTACAGGGGAACTACTGGATGTAGATGGAACTTGTGGTGGATATAATTTGCAGTGGGCGTTTTCAAGTGCTTATGCAGTGGGAATGAATGCCGGTAGAAAATAATCAAAAAAAGATGCACTATAATCATAAGGCGCACAAAGCGCAGAGATGGGAGCTACCATGATAAGAATTTCAAATGTTAAAATTCCGGTGGAAAAGATTTTAAGCCAAAAGGAAGAAATACAAATTTCAGAAATAAAAAAGGTGCTGATAAATAAATTTAAGATATTGGAGGAAGATATTGAAAAAATCCGTCTTATAAAACGTTCTTTGGATGCACGGAAGAAAGAGAATATGTTTTATATTTATACGGTAGATGTGGCAGTTTCCCATGAAAAACTTTATGTGGGAAAGAACGATATTATAAAAAAACCGAAAAATAAGTATGTGGCCTTGAAAACAGGAACCCAGGAATTAAAAACCCGTCCTATTGTTGTAGGTATGGGGCCGGCAGGACTTTTTTGTGCACTGGAACTTGCAAAAGCGGGATACGCCCCTCTTGTTTTAGAACGTGGTGAAGAGGTAGATGCTAGAGTAAAAACAGTGGAAGCATTCTGGAATGGCGGGGAACTACAGGAAGAATCCAACGTTCCGTTTGGGGAAGGCGGTGCTGGCACCTTTTCAGATGGAAAACTGAATACACTGGTAAAAGATACCTCTGGACGACATAAAAAAGTTTTGGATACCTTCCTTTCCTGTGGTGCACCAACGGATATTAGCTATTTAAACAAGCCACATATTGGAACCGATAAACTTCGAGAAGTTGTTAAAAATATGCGAAAAGAAATTCTTCGCCTAGGTGGGGAAGTCCGCTTTCAAGGAAAGGTAACCGATATACAAATAGAAAATGGAGCGGTAACTGCAGTTGTTATAAATGAAAAAGAACGAATCGCCTGTGAAGTACTGGTAATGGCAATTGGCCACAGCGCAAGAGATACTTTTTCCATGATGTATTCCAAGGAAGTGGAAATGGAAGCCAAATCCTTTGCAATGGGTATACGTATAGAACATCCACAGGAGGTAATTGGAAAATCACAATATGGTGCTCTTTATAAAGAGTTACCGGCTGCTGACTACAAGGTAACACACCAGGCATCCAATGGAAGAGGGGTTTACTCCTTTTGTATGTGTCCAGGTGGTTTTGTAGTAAATGCGTCTTCGGAAAAAGGAAGAATAGCCATCAATGGAATGAGTCATTATGACAGAAGTGAAATCAATGGAAACAGTGCTATTATTGTTACGGTAACACCGGAAGATTTTCAAGAAAACCATCCCCTGGCAGGGGTAGCTTTTCAACAAAAGTGGGAAACTTTGGCATATAAAGAAGGAAAGGGCTCTATTCCAGTACAGCGGTTTGGTGACTTTAAAAAAGGACAGACAACCACGGAATTAGGGAAAATATCACCTAATATAAAAGGAAGTTACACTCTTGGAAATTTAAAAAACTGTCTTCCTGATTATGTATCACAAAGCTTAATTGAGGCCATTGAAAGTTTTGAAAAAAAGATAAAAGGATTTTCAGATGAAGATGCTTTATTAAGCGGAATAGAAAGCAGAACCTCCTCTCCGGTACGTATTATAAGAAAGGAAGAAACGCTGGAAAGCAATATAAAAGGCTTATATCCCTGTGGAGAAGGTGCCGGTTATGCTGGAGGTATTATTTCAGCAGGAATGGATGGAATCAAAGTTTTTGAAAGAATTGGAGAAAAATATGGATTACCGGGAACAATTGAAAAATAAAAAACGAATCGTAATAAAAGTTGGAACCTCAACGTTAACCCATGATGAAACAGGTTCTTTGGATTTATTAAAAATGGAACAACTCGTTCGGGTTCTTACCGATCTTCGCAATCAGGGAAAAGAGATTGTTTTGGTTTCATCAGGAGCCATTGGTGTAGGAAGAAAAACCGTAGGATTAAAAGAAAAGCCAACGGAGCTATCTTTAAGACAGGCTTGTGCCTCTATTGGACAGGCTAAATTAATGATGGTTTATCAAAAACTATTTGCAGAATATAATCAGATTACATCCCAGATTTTAATGACAAAGTATACCATGATTAACAATACCAGCCGTAAGAATGCACAGAATACGTTCCGTGAGCTGCTTGGCATGAATGTCATTCCTATTGTAAATGAAAACGATACCGTTTCTACGGATGAAATTGAATTTGGAGATAATGACACCTTATCCGCCATTGTAGCAGCACTGATTGGAGCTGATTTATTGATTTTGATGTCGGATATTGATGGATTATATACAGATGATCCCCGCTTTAATTCCAATGCCGTCTTTATTGATAAGGTAGAAACGATAACCGAGGAGTTGGAACAAATGGGAAAAGGTGCGGCTACCGATTTTGGCACCGGAGGGATGGCAACTAAAATTGCAGCGGCTAAAATAGCAAATGATGCAGGCGCTGATATGGTCATTGCAAATGGAAACCATATATACAACATTTCTCATATTGTAAAAGGAGAGAAAATCGGCACTTTATTCATGGCACATAAAGATAAAAATTTTAAATTATTAGATTACATACAAGTGGAGCAATATAAAGAATAGCCTGTATTTAAAAAAAGAAATTTAACAATAAAAGGAGTCTATTTATTAAGATGGAAGAAAGTCGTATAACAAGAATTAATGAATTGTATCATAAAGCAAAAAATGAGGGTTTAACCAATGAAGAAAAAATAGAACAGGCAACCCTTCGCAGTGAATATATTCAAGCGGTTCGCGCTAATTTAAGAGGGCAGCTAAATAAGGTGTCTCTTCTAAATCCAGATGGCAGTGTAATAGATTTGTCTACAAAAGACAAATCAAAATAGAAAATTATGGATAAAAATACAGTTAGAAAAAAAATGCTGGAGCAAAGGAATCGCCTTACCAGGGACCAGATTACAGAAGGTGGGGAAATAATAAAGAACCTTCTTATGAAAAACTCAATATGGATAGATAAGCAGGTAGTTTATCTATATGCTTCTTTTGGAAGTGAAGTATCTACGAAAGCTATTTTTGAATATTGTGTAAAAGAAGGAAAGAAGACGGCGTTTCCAAGAGTAGCGAATCCAAAGAATATGGATTTTTATGAAGTGAAAGATTTTAATCAATTAAAAGCTGGATTTCATGGTATCTATGAGCCCGAAGAGAACTGTAAGGAAATAAAAGAGCCGGGACTGATGATTTTACCGGGGCTTGCCTTTGATAAAAAGGGAAACCGGTTGGGATATGGTGCCGGCTATTATGACCGGTATCTTTGCCGGTATCCCCATCACAAAACAGTGGGAATTGCTTATGATTTTCAGATGGTTGAAACCCTTTATCCGGAAATGACAGATGTTCCGGTAAATGAAGTACTACACATTTCCCTTCCTTCATAAACTATAGGAAAGAAGTTGTGAGAATAAAGGGAAAGAAGATGGATTTTGGACATAGTTATACGTATAAAGATATGCTAAGGGAAATTAAGTTTTTAAAAAAATGTTTTTCATCAAAATTAGAAGTAAGAAGCATAGGAATCACCAAGGAAAATCGTTGGATTCCTATGCTTATTTTTGGCTATGGAGAAAAATCAGGAATGTTTACCGCAGGCATTCACGGAAGAGAATCCATTAATCCCGTGGTTCTTCTTTCTATGGCAGAAGCCTATTTGAATTTAGAAAGAAAAAATGAAATTTATCGGACGGAGGGAAAAATTTACTTAATTCCTCTTTTAAATCCGGATGGCTATGAAAAAGCACGGGTGGAAGCACCCTTTTGGAAAGAAAATGGAAGAGGATTGGATATCAATCGGAACTTTCCTTCGATTCATTTTCAAAAAAAAGGGGAAGAAGATTACGCCGGAAGTGAAGAAGAAACAAAAGCACTCATGTCTGCATTTCAAAAAACAAAGCCGGACGGCTATTTGGACTATCATTCCAGAGGGCGAAGCATCTATTATTATCGAAAGCAAATGAAAGCGACTTATAATGACAAACAACTGCTTATTGGTAGGGACTTAAGTGAGAGTACGGGCTATTCTTTAAAAAGTCCCAAAGAGGAAATAGAAATTTCAGACAGTGGTGGAAACAGCGTACATTATTTTTCGGAATACTTTAAAAAACCAGCCCTTACCATAGAAACGGTGGAGGAAGAAGAAGAATTTCCATTAGGGGTACAATTACAGAAACCCGTTTATGAAGAAATCAAAAATACATTTGGTATTTTTTTAGATGCTTTGAAACGCTAAAAAGATGGGTGATGATTTCATTAAAGAGGAATGCTGCTTAGAAAATCTTTCGATTCTATAAGCAGCATTTGCATAATGAAAAAACGATCTATGTAAATTTTAAGAATTTTTTGTCGAAGCCAATAACCCTGCGAAACTTTCGTATGACTACCGGCTTCTTTATTTGATGAGTTAAGTATACCAATCAAATGTGTACGTTGTGTGTACTATTTTTGAAAGGACTGTGAAGAATTTCTTAAACAAACATAAAATGAAAAAAGTTAGTCATTGAAAATGGCTCTTTTCTGACATATAATTATGTAAGGATTTACTTATAGAATATAAAAGCACAAAGTGCATAGATGGGAGTTAACAACAT
>JAVXEO010000051.1:0-16833 GCA_036658435.1 Acetivibrio sp. | reverse complement strand
CTACATCTTTTGTTTTTTTTGAAATTGCTTTTTGAATAGCCATTACATCGGAAACTTTTTGTTCCTCAAAATGTTCTTCTATTAATTCAGGATCTACACCTTTTTGCTTTAATTCCATTTTCATTTGTCGAATACTTTTACTATTTTTTTTATATAGAATATAGTTTTCCACATAACGTTGATCATTTAAGTAGTGATAAGAATGAATATAAGCAATCACACGTTCTATAATTTCCATTGGAAATCCACCTTGCTTTAGCTTACTGCGAAGTTCTCCTTCTGTATAATCCATGCGTTCTAATAAATTCATTGCCTTTTGCTTGCCACGTTTAAAAATCGTTTCTTCCAGTATCTGTTGGTAAAGTTCTTCTTCTATTTCTAAATCTTTTTCCAGCTGATAACGTTTTATTTCATTTTCATAAAGTGAAAAAACATATTCTTCGTCTATATAAATACGAACCTGCTTACGATAACCCTTTTCTAAACCGGTAATTGTCATATACTATAACACATACTTTCCTATTCTTTTATAGATTCTTTTACGGATTCTTTTTCTATGGCTTTGGGAGATTCTTTTGTTGATTCTTTTATTATGGCTTTTTCTTCCTTTACCGTTTCTTTCCCTTTTGCTTCTTCTTTTTCATCCGGTTTATCTAATTTAAAGCTGATGCGAACTTTTTTTTCTACTTCCGCAAAAACTTCCGGATTTTCTTTTAAATATTGTTTTGCATTTTCACGTCCCTGTCCTATTTTTGCATCATTGTACGCATACCATGCACCACTTTTAATAATTATGCCTGCAGTGGATGCTAAGTCAAGTACATCCCCTTCTCTGGAAATTCCCTGACCAAACATAATATCAAATTCCGCTTCTTTAAATGGAGGTGCTATTTTATTCTTCACTACCTTAATCCGGGTGCGGTTTCCAACTACTTCTCCACCCTGTTTTAAAGATTCAATTCTACGTACATCAAGGCGAACCGATGCATAAAACTTAAGGGCACGTCCACCACTGGTTGTCTCCGGACTTCCAAACATAACCCCTACTTTTTCACGGAGCTGGTTAATAAAAATAACAACACAGTTAGATTTTCCAATAACGGAGGTTAATTTACGAAGTGCCTGTGACATTAACCTTGCCTGGAGACCAACATGAGTATCACCCATTTCTCCATCAATCTCTGCTTTTGGTACCAGCGCCGCAACGGAGTCCACAATAACAATATCAATAGCTCCGGAACGCACCATGGTTTCCGTAATCTCCAGAGCCTGTTCGCCACTGTCCGGCTGTGAAATATATAAGTTGTCAATATCCACACCTATATTTTTTGCATAGGCGGGATCCAATGCATGTTCTGCATCAATGAATCCGGCAATTCCTCCACGCTTTTGCACCTCAGCAACCATATGTAAGGCTACCGTTGTTTTACCGCTGGATTCCGGTCCATAGACTTCTACAACACGTCCCTTTGGTATGCCTCCAAGTCCAAGCGCTACATCTAAACTAATGGAACCCGTTGGAATCGTTTCTACGTTCATGTGATTATCATTATCTCCAAGCTTCATTACTGCACCTTTTCCATATTGTTTCTCAATATGTGCCAATGCAGATTCCAGAGCTTTTATTTTATTATCATCTTGATTGGTGTACTTTCCCATTTTTTATTCTCCTTATAATTTAACTTTATTTTATATACTATTTTTCTTTAAAAACTGAACAAATGTTCTTATCTGTCTAATATAGTAATCTATTTTTATTTCTTTGTCAACCTAATTTTATTCTTCTATGGGGGTGGGCAGCCCTTGTTCTTGTAATGGCTTTATATCGATTGAATGAAGTGCTGAAGTGTAAAGAATTACTGGTTTTACAGTATAAGAATCAGATTAGATACATGGGGCAGTGTCTGCCCCATGTATAGAAAATTTGTTTTATATAGTATAACATATTTTTTACATAATAACAACTATTGTTTGTTACATTTTTGCTGCCTTCTCAATTGGATGATATCCCTGTTTTTTTAAGGCATTTATAATAGTTTCTTTATGTTCGTGTCCAAAGGCTTCCAACGTAATGGTAAGTTCTACGGCCGCATTTCGATTAATGCTTACAAACTGGTTATGATCCAGACGAATTACATTTCCCTTTTCTTTTGCAATAATACTGGCTACATTCACCAATTCTCCCGGACGATCCGGTAAAAGTACCGACACCGTAAAGATACGTCCCCGTTGAATCAATCCATGCTGTACCACCGAAGATATGGTGATAACATCCATATTTCCACCACTTAACACAGAAACTACTTTCTTGTTTTTACAGTCTAAATGTTTTAAAGCAGCTACCGTTAATAATCCTGAATTTTCAACCACCATTTTATGATTTTCCATCATATCCAGAAAAGTAACGATCAGTTCACTATCCTCTACCGTAATGATATCATCCAGATTCTTTTGTATGTAAGGGAATATGCGGCTTCCCGGAGTTTTCACTGCCGTACCATCCGCAATGGTCTCCACACTTGGTAGAGTGACTACTTTCCCAACTTTCAGTGATTCCTGCATACAATTTGCACCTGCTGGCTCTACACCAACGACTTTAACATTAGGGTTTAAAAGTTTTGCTAAAGTAGAAACCCCTGCTGCAAGACCACCGCCGCCAATTGGTACTAAAATAATATCAACGGTTGGTAAATCCTTAAAAATTTCCATTGCAATGGTTCCCTGTCCTGTTGCAACTTCTTCATCATCAAAGGGGTGAATAAAGGTGTATCCTTTTTCTTCCGCTAATTTAAGCGCATGTTTACAGGCATCATCGTATACATTTCCAAAAAGCACAACTTCTGCACCATAGCTTTTGGTACGATTTACCTTAATCAGTGGCGTTGTTGTGGGCATAACAATAGTAGCTTTTGCACCATATATTTTTGCAGCATAAGCAACTCCTTGTGCATGGTTTCCGGCAGATGCCGTAATTAATCCCTTTTGCCTGTCTTCTTCACTTAAGGTACTGATTTTATAATAGGCACCACGTACTTTATAAGCACCCGTATATTGCATATTTTCAGGTTTTAGATATACTTTATTTCCACTTATTTCCGAGAAATACTCGCTATAAACTAACTTGGTTCGAACAATTACCTTTTTTACTGTCTCGCATGCTTCTTCAAACTTATCTAATGTCATCATGATCGTATTCTCCTTCATCAAACAGTGCATTTACAAATTCATCTGCATTAAATTTCTGTAAATCCTCTATACTTTCCCCAATTCCAATATATTTTACCGGAATTCCCAGTTCTGATTGGATCGCAATTGCAATGCCACCCTTTGCCGTACCATCCAGCTTTGTTAGAACAATTCCCGTAATTTCTGCAACTTCGTTAAACTGTTTTGCCTGTGCCAAAGCATTTTGTCCAGTGGTTCCATCTAGCACAACCAAGGTTTCACGATAAGCTTCCGGATATTCTCTTTCTATAATACGATTGATTTTTCGAAGCTCTTCCATTAGGTTTTTCTTATTGTGAAGCCTTCCTGCTGTATCGCAGATTAAAATATCGGTATTTCTTGATTTTGCCGCCGTCACAGCATCATAAACAACAGCGGCTGGGTCAGAGCCTTCTTGCTGGGATATAAGTTCAACTCCGGCTCGGTTTGCCCATTCTCTCAATTGTTCAATGGCTCCGGCACGAAAGGTATCTCCGGCAGCAACCATAACCTTTTTTCCACTTTCTTTTAACTGACCGGCTAATTTTCCTACGGAAGTTGTTTTTCCAACTCCATTTACTCCAATTAACAGTACCACGGATTTTTTATTTTCAAACGCATAGGCATCTTCTTCCAGACGCATTTGATTTTTTATGCTTTCAATTAAAAATTTCTTACATTCTTTTGGTTCTTTAATGTTGTTTTCCTTTACCTTGAAACGTAAATCTTCAATAATTGACATGGTCGTATTAATTCCTAAATCAGCCATAATCAGGATTTCTTCTAATTCTTCATAAAAATCCTCATCTATATTAGAAAAGCCGTTAAAAATAGAGTCAATTCCCGAAACAATACTATCTCTTGTTTTAGATAATCCAGATACTAATCGACCCAAAAAACCTTTTTTTTCTCCCATGTAATACCTCCTTATTTTTCTAAATCATCTTCCAATAAATTAACCGATACTAAAGTGGATACTCCTTTTTCCTGCATGGTAATTCCATATAGCCGGTCAGCCGCCGCCATGGTTCCGCGGCGATGGGTAATTACAATAAATTGTGTGTGTTTCGTAAGCTTATGTAAATATTTTGCATAACGTGAAACATTGGAATCATCCAAAGCCGCTTCAATTTCGTCTAGCAGGCAAAAGGGCGATGGTTTTAGATTTTGAATTGCAAACAATAAAGAAATGGCCGTCAAAGCTTTTTCTCCACCGGAAAGCTGCATCATATTTTGAAGTTTTTTTCCGGGTGGCTGGGCAATGATTCGAATACCGGCTTCCAAAATATCCTCCTCTTCCACTAGTTCAATGGTGCCTTTTCCTCCTCCAAACATTTCTTTGAACACGATATCAAATTGTTCTTTAATCTCCTGAAATTTTGTTGAAAATTGCTTCCGCATTTCTTCATCCAGCTCTTCAATGATTTTCTTTAGCATTTCTCCGGAAGCAACTAAATCATCATGTTGGTTTTTTAGGAGAAAATAACGTTCTGACATGATTTTATAATCTTCAATGGCGTTAACATTAACCGCACCCAATGCACGTATTTTATTTTTCAATTCACCTAAAGATTTTTTTATTTGAGCATAGGGCATTGTCACTTCTGTTTTCAATGCAAAAGCGGAGCTATATGTCAGCTCGTATTCTTCCCACATATAATTCATTTGATTTTCCATCTGCTCTCCATATTTCTCTTTTTGATTATGCAATCGGAAAACCTCTTTATCCACATCACTCATATGTTTTGCAAGTTCTTCCCTTTTTTCAAAGAAAGTTTTATGCACTTGATCCATATCTCTTCGTTCTTTATTTAAATTTTCAATATCCCTGTCAAGACCTTGAATTTGCTCTTCAAATTCTGAAACCCCTTGCGTAACCTCCAAAATTTCTTCTTTTTTATTTAGAATAATTGACTTTCCTTCTAATAAATTATCCAGTAATTCCTCTAATTCTTTTGCAAGAATTTCGATTTCAGATTGAATTCGATTCATATTTTCTATGATAAACCGTCCGTTTTGTTCTCTGGTAGAATAAGTAAGCCTTCCCTGTTCTACGATTTTTCTCTGTTTTTCCTCTTCTGTTTTTGCAATTTCCAAGGATTTTGTTTCTTCTTCCAGTCTATCTTCATTTTCTTTGTTCTTTCTTTCATTTTCGGAAAGCGACGTCTTAAGTCCTACAATCTGTTCTTTCATTTCCGTTATTTGTGTTTCAATGGTTCCATTTTCCCTTGCAATCAGGTTAAACGCTCCCTGGCTTTCATCCTTTGCCTGTTGTGCTTGATCGTATTTAATTTTTGCAGTATTTTGATCCAGATAAAGTTCCTGCAGCTGATTCTTATTTTTTTCAATCTGTGTTTGTAACTTTTCGAATTCTTTTGATTTTATGATTTCTTTTTCGTCCAAAGACTGAATTTTTTCTTTCCATTCATCAATCTTTTTCTGTAAATCTTCCATCTCACGACGCCGGCTTAATAAATTACTGGAATTTTTATAAGCACCTCCGGACATAGAGCCTCCGGGACTAATCAAATCACCTTCCAATGTTACCATACGCAGAGACTGGCGATATTTTTTACCAAGCGCAATGGCATGTTCAATCTGATCCACCACAAGAATTTTACCTAAAAGATAATCCACCAATCCATCAAACGATTTATCTGCATGAACCAGTGTACTTGCAAGACCAATCACTCCCTTTTCTTTTAAAACCTCTGTATTTTGAAAACTTCCTCTGGCAGAAATAGTAGTAAGGGGCAGAAAGGTTGCTCGTCCAAATTTATTTTGCTTTAAAAAGCCAATTAAATTTTTTGCCGTAACTTCATTGTCTGTAACAATATTTTGAATGTTTCCTCCAAGTGCCGTTTCAATTGCCGTTTCATAGGTTTTCTCTACCTTAACAATATCGGCTACTACTCCAATAATTCCCACGTTCTTTTCTTTTTGTTCCATCACTCTGCGAATACTTTGACCATATCCATCGTATCGTTCTGTCATGTTTTTCAAAGAATCCAAACGAGACTGTTCACGGTGAAACTCTTGCTGGGCACTATTTTTTTCTGTCAAAATCTTATTTTTATCTTTCAAAATGCAGTTTTTATCGTTTTCAAATACTTCATTATTAGAAAGAATCACCCTTATTTTATCTGAAATAGAAACTAAATTACTTTTTTCAAGGGCAATGTTTTCCTCAAAAGTAACTTCATCACTTTTGTTTTTCAAAAGCCTTTGATTTAATTCTGCTCTTTTTAAATTGTTTTGTTCCAGCATGGTTTCAAAATGTTGAAGTTTAGACTTTATAACCGTACGTTCATTCAATCCTTCCACTCTGAGATGATTGCCATTTTCAATATTTTTTTCAGAGTTTTCAATGCCTTCGTGAAAAAAATCAAGCTTGGTTTCTTCCAGCTTTTGTTCTTCTAAAATAGCATCCAGCCCATCCTCCATTGCCTTTTGCTTCTTTTCAAAATCTAAAAACTGTTCTTTTTTAATCTTGATATCGCCTTCTACAGCTGTAATTCGATTTTTATAATGTTCACTATTTTGCCTGGTTGCAAGAATCTGTTCATGAAGTACCTTGACTTCTCCTTCTAGCTTTTCCTTTTTAATCTTACAGTCACTGGAAATTCTTTTTTTTTCGTCTAAAAGTTCATTTTTCATTTCCATGGACTGCTCTAAACGTTCATATTCTTCTTTGGTTGCATCATATGCACTTTTAAATTCTGCTAAGTCATTTTCTGCAATCTCAGACTTTTTATTGGTTTCCTCTAATTGAGAATGCAGTCCATCATACTCCATAAGAAACATATTTACATCCAGACACTTTAATTCGTCTCGAAGTCCCAAATATTCTTTTGCAACCAGTGACTGCTTTTCCAAAGGAACAATTTGGTTTTCAATTTCCTTCAAAATATCTTGAATACGACATAAATTTTGCTGCTCTGCGTCTAAATTTTTTTCTGCTGCTGCTTTTCTTTTTTTAAACTTAACAATCCCCGCTGCTTCGTCAAAAAGTTCTCTTCTTTCTTCCGGCTTACCATTTAATATTTTATCGATTTGGCCCTGTCCAATTATTGAATATCCTTCTTTTCCAATGCCCGTATCCAAAAACAATTCCTGTACATCTCGGAGACGGCTATTCTTTCCGTTCATTAAATATTCACTTTCCCCGGAACGATAGACTCTTCTGGCAATGGTAACTTCATCATAAGAAGTGGCAAGTTTGTGATCGGAATTATCAAGCGTAATTGCAACATAGGCAAATCCCTGAGGCCGTCGAAGCTCCGTTCCTGAAAATATAATATCTTCCATTTTGCTTCCCCGAAGCTGCTTTGCACTTTGTTCTCCCAGTACCCAGCGAACGGCATCGGCAACATTGCTTTTTCCGCTTCCATTAGGACCTACAATTGCCGTTATTCCATTGTGAAATTCAAACACTAATTTATGTGCAAAAGATTTAAATCCATGAACCTCAATGCTTTTTAAATACATGCATAAACTCCTATCCTATTATCCCTGCTGATTTTTCTGTAAATAAAGAATTGCCTCATAGGCAGCTTTTTGCTCTGCAGCCTTTTTGGTTCGTCCCGTTCCCATAGCCAGATTTTCCACTCCCAAAATGGCTTGTACCGTAAATGTTTTATTGTGATCCGGTCCCTCTTCCCCAATGAGTTCATAGCGCAGCACATCTTTTGACTTTCCTTGAATTAATTCCTGTAAGATGGTCTTACTATCGTAAAAGAGTTTTTTCTTATCCATATCATTTAATATAAACTGAAGGATAAATTCTTTTGCATTAGTAAAACCACCATCTAAATAGATAGCTCCTATGGTAGCTTCCAACGCATCAGAAAGAATAGAATCCCGTTCTCTTCCACCGGTTCCGTCTTCTCCTTTACCAAGGAAAATATAGTCTCCAAGACTAATTTCTCTTGCACAAAATGCCAATGTTGGTTCGCACACCATGCTTGCACGAAGTTTTGTAAGTTCCCCTTCATGCATATCTTTGTAGGTTCGAAATACAAATTCGCTGGATATAATTTCCAGAACAGCATCTCCTAAGAACTCCAGCCTTTCATTGTTTGCCAGGTAACTCATATGTTTTTCATTGGAATAAGAGCTATGCGTAAGAGCCTGTTTTATTAACGCCTCATCTTGAAATAAATATCTGATTTTTTCTTCAAATTCACTGATTTTTTCTTTCATAACCATGGGTTCCTTCCTCTTTTTAAAAATTCAGTCAATCGGCAGTTACCAATTGACTGAATTCATTCCCTGTATTCATAAACAAAAGCAATTCTTGCAGCTAAATATTATAAACAAAATTAGTTCATTGCAGCCTTAATCTGTTCAACGGCATCTCCTACGGTTATAATTTTTTCTGCTTCTTCATTTGCTATTTCAATATCAAATTCTTCTTCAATTCCCATTATAATCTGGAATACATCCAATGAATCGGCCCCCAAGTCATCAACAAACTTTGTCTCCATATGAACTTCATTTTCATCCACGTTAAGAACCTCACTAATAATCTTTTTTAACTTTTCAAATTCCATTGTCATCACCCTTTCTTATTCATTTATTGTAATATTATTTTTAATTTTTTCATTTATGTCCTGTTTCTTAAATGTTATGCACTGAATAATCGAATTTTTAATTTCATTGCTCTTTGAGCTGCCATGTGTTTTTACAACTAAGCCATTTAAGCCCAAAAGAGGGGCTCCTCCATAAGAAGAAGCATCAAAATCTTTTAAGGTCTTTTTAAGCGCCGGTTTTACTAAAAGTGCACCTATTTTACTTCGAAACGTACTCATCATACCACTTTTAATCTTTTGAATCAAAGCCCCGCCTAATCCCTCATACAGCTTAAGGATAATATTACCGGTAAATGCCTCACAAACGATAACATCGGCTTCCCCATACGGAATATTCCGTGCCTCTATGCTGCCAATAAAATTAATTTCATTACAGTTTTTTAATAAAGGAAACGTTTCCTTCACCAGCATGTTTCCTTTTTCTTCTTCAGCGCCTATATTTACAATGGCAACCCGTGGGTTTTTTATTCCTACCACATGTTCCATATATACAGAACCCATCTTTGCAAACTGCAGCAAATGTGACGGTCTGGCATCCACATTGGCACCACAGTCAATTAAAAGTGCAACTCCATGAATGGTAGGAATCAGGGGCGCAAGCGGTGGTCGTTCCACACCTTTTATTTTTCCTGCAATCAGCTGTCCCCCTACTAAAACAGCGCCGGTACTTCCGGCAGAAACAAAGGCATCTGCTTCTCCGTGCTTTACTAGATTTAAAGCAACTACAATGGAAGAATCTTTTTTCCGACGAATAGCCATGACCGGAGCTTCCTCATTAGTGATCATTTCTTCCGCATTTACAACCTGAATTCGTTCCTTATCATAGGTATAAGATGCTAATTCTTTACAAATAGCCTCTTCTTTTCCAACCAAAAATACTTTTATATCACAACTTTCATTCACAGCTTCTACTGCACCTTTTACAATTTCATGGGGTGCATTATCGCCACCCATTGCATCAACTGCAACATTCACTAATTCCTGCATTCTTTTTCTCCTTAAGTACCCATATAAATCAGGATTACAAAATGTTTTTTTCTTCACTTTAAGTCCTACCTACATAATATACTAGATAGCTTTCTAAAAATCAATATTATTTTCGAATTTAAAAAAATAAGTATCATAAAATACAGGGTACGGTTTATAAAAACCGTACCCTGTAAAGAAAACATACTCTTATAATTTTCGATAAAAAAATGACTTTTGAGCGGAATATCCTAAGTTCTGTGGTTGAATAATCTGTTCGGTACTTCCTACAAAAAGAATTCCGTCCTTTTTCAATGCCCCATTAAACTTGGAATAAATCTCCATTTTTGCATCCTCTGTAAAATAAATCAAAACATTGCGGCAAACAATTAAATCACAATTTGTAGGATATGGATCTTTCAATAAGTTATGTTGTTTAAATTCCACGCGGGACTTAATCTTATCCGATATCTGGTAAGTCTTTTCATTAATCACGGTGAAATAATCACGAACAAACTCTTTGGGAAGAGCTTTTAAACTCTTGTCATTATATAATCCCAACTGTGCTTTTTCTAAAACTTGTTTGTCAATATCCGTAGCAATGATTTTAATGTTATTCAATGGCATCAGCTTTGATAGAAGCATAACCAGGGAATAAGGTTCATCCCCTGTGGAACATGCGGCACTCCATATTTTAAGATTTTTTCCAATGCGTGTAATCAGTTGAGGAAAAATTTCTTTTTCTAAGGTCATCCATTGTTCCGGATTTCTATAAAATTCAGAAACATTAATGGTTAAATAATTTACAAACTCATCAAACGCAACCTTATCTGATTTAAGCAAAGCTACATAGTCCGTATAGCTTTTTGCGGAACGTTTTCCAATTAGTGCATCTATTCTACGTTTCATCTGCCGCTCTTTATAGGCATTCAAATCAATCTTTGTAAGGCGAAATATTTCACCTTTAAATCCTTCGTAATCAAGTGCCATAGCCACACCCCTTTATCTTTGGATTATTCTTCGATATTTTCCCCCTCTATTTCCACTTCTTCCGGTGCAAATAAGGCTTTAATACTAATGCTGATCTTCTTGTCTTCACTATTAAAGTCAACAATTTTAGCTTCTATTTCTTGTCCAACTTTTAATACATCGGAAGGTTTTTCAACATGTTCTTTGGAAATCTGTGAAACATGAAGTAATGCGTCCACGCCAGGCTCTAATTCTACAAAAGCGCCAAAATCTGTCATACGTGCAACTCTTCCTTTTATTTCATTGCCCACTGCAAATTTTTCATCTGCATTCAGCCAAGGATTGGTAGCTGGGAATTTCAAACTAAGAGCCACTTTGTCTCCTTGAATGTCTTTGATTAAGACTTTAACTTCATCTCCGATTTTAAAGGCTTTTTTAGGGTTTTCAACACGTCCCCAGGACATTTCGGAAATGTGTAATAAACCATCTACGCCACCTAAATCAATGAAAGCACCAAAATCTGTTACATTCTTAACAACACCATCAATGGTATCTCCTATGCTGATTTTAGCAAATAATTCTTTTTGTAATTCTTTTTTCTTTGCAACCAATAACTGCTTACGGTCACCAATAATTCTTCTTCTTTTTGGATTAAATTCGCTGATTACAAATTCAATTTCCTGATCTTTGTATTTTGCTAAATCTTTTTCATAAGAATCCGAAACTAAACTTGCAGGAATAAATACCCTTGCTTCATCAATAATAACACTTAAGCCACCATCTAAAACAGCTGCTACTTTTGCTATTAAAACTTCTTTGTTTTCAAAAGCTTCTTCCAATCTCTTATTTCCTTTTTCTGCAGCCAGTCTCTTGTAAGTAAGAAGAACTTGTCCTTCTCCATCATTTACTTTAAGAACTTTTGCCTGCATGGTTTCTCCAACCTGTACAAAGGTAGTTAAGTCAACATTTGGCGTATTGGTATATTCACTTCTTGTAATAATACCATCCGCTTTGTAGCCAATATTTAAGATGATCTCGTCTTCTTTTACACCGATTACCGTGCCTTCTACTACCTCTCCATTATAAATTGTTACTAATGATTCTTCTAATAACTGTTCAAAACTCATTTCTGACATGCTATTTGAACCTCCTTGATAATATTGTTTGGGGTCGATGCCCCTGCGGTAATACCCACGCTACGAAACGATCTCAACTTGTTTAAATCCAGGTCAACGAGTGTCTGTATATAATAAGTATCGTCACATTCCTCTTTACAGATTTCATAAAGTCTCTGTGAATTCGAACTCTGTTTACCACCTATTACAATCATAGCGTCGGAAACCTTAGCAAGATCCCTTGCTTCAGACTGACGCTCCTCTGTAGCGTTACAAATTGTATTTAAAGCAAGTATATCATAACCCTTTTTTGAAATAATTTCAACTATATCTTTAAATTTCTTGTAATTAAATGTCGTTTGAGCTACAACAAATACATTTTCGTCCTTAGAAAGCGCGTATTTTTCCGCTTCTTCGGTACTTCCGATTACAAAATAATTTTCATTGCACCAGCCTTTTATTCCTTCCACTTCTGGATGTCCATCGTTACCTACAATAATAATAGCATAGCCTTCTTTACTTTTTTCAGCAACTTTCTGATGGATTTTTTTTACAAAAGGACAAGTAGCATCTAAAATTTCAAAACCACTTTTTTCTATTTTTTCATATTCGTTTCTTGAAATTCCATGGGAGCGAATGATGATGATACCCTTTTTCAGTTTTGAAAGACTATTTAAGGAGTCAATTACAGTAACTCCACTATCCTCTAAATCTTTTACTACCTGGTCATTGTGAATAATGGGACCATAAGTATACACTTGCTTTTCCTTGCAAATGGCACCGTATACAACATCCATAGCTCTTTTTACTCCGAAACAAAAGCCTGCACTCTTTGCCAGGTTTATTTTCTTCGTTGAAAATTCTGCATCAAATTTCTGCATCAAGCCCCTCCATTTTATTTTATAACGCTTTTTTTTCTTTGTAAATTAAAAGAATTGCATCTACAACTTGTTCAATATTCATTTCCGAGGAATCAATTAAAATACCATCCTCTGCCTGGCAAAGTGGCGCAAATTCACGCTCCATATCCTGCTTATCTCTTGCAATAATATCCGCTTCAATCTCTGCTATATCACAAGAAATTCCTTTTTCCCGGAGTTCTGCATAGCGGCGGGCTGCCCGAGTGTTAGAACTTGCCGTCAGATATATTTTTATCTGTGCATCCTTCAATACATAAGTCCCAATATCTCTTCCATCCATTACCACGTTTGTCTGCCTTCCAAGCCTTTGTTGTAAATCAACTAATTTAAGACGTACCTTTTTATTAACGGCTACAGAAGATGCCATTTTTCCTACTTCTTCTGTACGGATATATGCATTCACATTTTCCCCGTTCAAAATCACTTGCTGCTCACCATCTTTATATTGTATCGTAATATCAGCATTTTCACAAGCATTCTCAATTTCTTTTGTATTTTCTTTTGTAATATTTTTTTGAATCATGTACAAAGCCATTGCCCGATACATAGCTCCCGTGTCTACATATATAAAATTTAGTTCTTTTGCAATCTTTTTTGCAATAGTACTTTTTCCGGCTCCTGCCGGTCCATCAATTGCAATATTAAAGCCCATTTTCACTATCTCCTTTATTTTTTATTACTTCCATTGCATTTCCTGCTGCATAACCGGTAGACCATGCAATCTGCAAATTAAAGCCTCCGGTAACTCCATCCAGATCCAAGGCTTCTCCTACAAAGTAAACATTTGGCATCCGCTTGGATTCCATGGTAGAAGGGTTTATTTCTTTTATGGAAATCCCCCCCTGTGTTATGATTGCTTCCTTATATTCTCGAAAACTATCCACGGTAAGATGCATTCCCTTTATAACAGAAACCAAATGTTGTCTTTCTTCTTTTGTAATTAAGTTCACCTGTTTCTCCGGATCAATTTCACTCAGAGTGATAATAACAGATATAAGCTTTCTTGGCAATACGCGATCCAGGGAATTTTTATATTGCTTATTTATAAATTCATCAAATTCACGTAAAATCCGAGCATCCAATTGTTCTTTTGAAAGTGCCGGTTTTAAATCAAGAATAACTTCAAGCTTCTTTTTACCCAAATAAGGTGCGGCATAACAACTTCCGGTGAGAATAACGGGACCACTGACTCCAAAATGTGTAAATATCATTTCTCCAAATTCCCGGTAGATTTCTTTTCCATCTGCATAAATCCCGGCTTCTATGTTTTTTAGGGAAAGTCCCTGAAGATCCTTCACATAGGATTCTTTGATATTAAATGGAACCAGTGAAGGAGATAATCTTGTGATGGTATGTCCCATTTTCTTTGCAAAAGTAAAGCCATCTCCGGTAGAGCCGGTAATGGGATAAGATAGACCACCGGTTGCTATAATGAGCTTGTCTGCCTTTATTTTTTCCCTGCCATTTAAAATAAGGGCACTCCATTTTCCATTTTCCATTATGACATCCGTTACCTTGGAGTTTAACCGTATTTCCACTTTATATTTCATCAGTTCCCGCTGTAAAGTATAAATCACATCAGAGGATTTATCCGAAAGAGGGAAAACGCGATTTCCTCTTTCTATTTTTGTCTTTAATCCAGCCTGCTCAAAAAAATCAATTACATCAAAATTAGTAAAACCATAAAATGCACTGTATAAAAACTTTTCATTGGATACCATTTGTTGAAAAAGATCTTCTGTAGCACAGGCATTGGTTATATTGCATCTTCCTTTTCCCGTTATAAAAAGTTTTTTTCCTAATTTTTCATTTTTCTCCAGCAAAATAACTTCATTTCCTTTTTTTGCTGCCTGAATCCCTGCCATCATTCCTGCCGGGCCACCACCAATTATCAGAACCTTGCTCATATACCTTTACTCCTCTTCCATAAAAAACTCCATATATAAAAAGATAATTCTCTTTATATATGGAGTTTTTTTCATTATAACTCCGCAGTCTTTCTATTTCTTTTATGCTGCCTGTTTCTTTTATTTACTTGCATATACTTCGTTTAAATCAAAAGCAAAATGACCACTTTCATAGGCATTTCCTTCCACTCTGTAAATAACACTCTCACAAGAATCTAAATTGTCCATTAAACTATCAGAAATGCAATTCAATATGGTTTCTTCCACATCTGACCCCACATTTGAAACCGGAGCCATGGTTTGTTGAAAGCTGACAATCACCTTTTTATCTTCTTCTATAACACTATCAATTCCGATTTCAACGGAATGTTTCTTGAAGTCATCTACCACCGCTTGTACCACTGTTTCTGCGGTAACGGTTCCTTTTATAATCGAATGTGCCGGTTCACTTTCTAAAGAATCTTCATTCATACCATAAATATCAACGGGGGTTCCTTCCTCATCTTGTGGTGTATCTGTATCTGGTTTCTCCTCCGGTTTTGGTGTCTGCGTAGCAGGTGTTTCTCCATGACTATTCGATACGGGGGCTTCTTTCTTACAAGCTGCAAATGAAACTACACTGAAACACAAAATAAAAAGAAGAAAATATTTTAATTTACATTTGGTCATAAAACCAACTCCTTTCCTGTTCTTTTAACTTACCTTGCTTTCACTTTAGAATAAACTTATGTCATTTTTATGTTAAATAAATAATATTTCCAAAAAGTCAATATTTATAACATAACCATAAATTAAAAGCAGGAAGAAGAATTATTTTCTTATAGTAAACAAGTTCTTATAAAATCCAAAGCACCGGCCACTGTGGAATCCCGCACTTTCTGCCGGTTTCCCATGAAATTACATTTTTTCACAAAGACCTTTCCTTTTACACAGCAGCCAATATATACAAGACCAACCGGTTTTTCTTTTGTTCCACCATCGGGACCAGCTATTCCTGTTACCGAAACAGCAATGTCTGCGCCGGCAGCCTCATATGCCCCCTGTGCCATTTCCAGTGCCGTTTCCTCACTTACAGCTCCATGCGCCCTAAGCGTTGATTCTTTTACATGTAACAGCCTCATCTTTGCTTCATTTGAATAGGTAATGTAGCTTTCATTAATAACGGAAGAAGCCCCTGGAACATTAATCAGTGTCGATGCAATCTGTCCGCCCGTTAAGGATTCTGCCGTAACCAAAGACATATTTTTTTCATGTAATACTTTAATTATATATTTTTCTAAATTTACAGACTCCTCTGTGGTATAAATGTGATTGCCAAACCTTTTGTAAAGTTCCTCTACTACCGGTTTTACCAGGGCTTCTCCTTCTTCTTCAGAGTCTGCAGACGCTGTAATACGAAAGTGCACCTCTCCTGTTTTTGCATAAGGCGCAATCGTTGGATTGGTTTGGGTATCGATTAAATCTAAAATCTGTTTTTCTGCCATGCTTTCACCGATTCCACACAATTTAACCATTTTGGAAACAAATATTTTCTGAGTTTTATTCTGAAGATAAGGATAAACCCATTCTTCAAACATGGGAATCATTTCGTTTGGTGGTCCAGGCAATAAGATAACACTGCCTTTGCTGTCTTCTATAATTTCCCCGGGAGCGGTTCCATTTGCATTATTCAAAGTAAGCGCACCTTCAATTATATCGGCCTGCTTCCAGTTGCTTTCTGCAATTTCTTTCCTAGCTCTTGTGCTAAAATAATTCTTTATATGAGATTCACTTTCTGTATCACGAACTAATTTTCTTCCAAGGGCTTTTGCTACTATTTCCTTTGTTAAATCATCTTTTGTAGGACCTAGTCCACCCGTTAAAATCAATAAATCGGCTCGTTCTAACGCCGCTAAAACAGCCTCTTCCAAACGTTTTGGATTGTCCCCAACGGTAACTTGTGTATAAGAATCCAATCCCAGTTTTGCACATTTCCCTGCTAAATAAGCAGCATTGGTATTTACAATGTTTCCCATTAAAATCTCAGTTCCAACACTGATTAATTCTACAACCATATAATTTAACTCCCTTCTCCACACTTTCGGTGTCTTTACCTAAAATATAATTTTTATTTTACAGATAACACCTGTCGATTTTTCCATACATAATCCACCAGAGAAAT